>NZ_JBHWBW010000379.1:0-7745 GCF_042735675.1 Kitasatospora sp. NPDC059571 | reverse complement strand
GGTCAGGCGTTCGGGGCGCCCGCCTCGCGGACCGCGAGCTCGGCGAAGAAGGCGTCGACGGCGGCCCGGGTCCGCGGCTGCGCGGCCAGCGGCTCGCCGACCACCCGGCCGGCCAGCTCGGTCGCCAGCGCGACGACGTCCTCGCGCAGCGCCGCCTCGGCGACCACCCGGTCCGCGGCCAGCTGCACCGCGGCGGCCGCCACCAGCTCCTCGCGCTGCCGCTGGCCCTCGGCGCGGACGGCCGCCACCAGCGCGGCACCCTCCTCGGCGGCCCGCTGGCGGATCCGCGCGGCCTCGTGCCGGGCGCCGGCCAGCTCCGCCTGGTACTCGTGGTAGATCCGCAGCGCCTCGGACCGCGCATCCTCCGCACGTTCCAGGCGGCCCTCGGTGGCGTCGTGCCGCTCGGCGAGGGTGCGCTCGATCCTCGGCAGCACCACGGCGCCGAGGAGGCCGAAGACTGCGAAGAAGAGGATCAGGCCGAGGACGAGTTCTGCAGTGTTCGGTGTCAGTGGTCCCATACTCCGAACGTACCAACCGGGCTCGATCGCAGACGACCGATATTCCGTCAACCGCTGGCCGGAAAGCGCTAGTTGGCGCCGGCCCTGAGGCCGCACCACGGACCGCGGGCCCCGGCCGTGTCCCGGCCGTGTCCCGGCCGGGGCCCGCCCTCACCGTGCCGGTCAGCAGGTGATGGAGCCCCTGCGCAGCGCGTGGCCGCTGTCGTTGCTGTCGTCGGCCCAGTAGACGGGCTTGGCGCCGCCGACGCACTCGTCGGCGCCGGCCACCGAGAAGCCCTCGTTGTTGATGTCGGACATCCCGCTCGGGCGGTTGTAGACCGCGGTGACGGCGAACGCGCCGGCCGCGTTGACCTGCATGGTCCGGTGCTGGCCGCTGCAGGTGTCGTCGCAGACGACCCACAGGCGCGAGGCCTGCGGCTCCCACTGGAGCTCCATGACACCGGCCATGCCGCTGGCGACCGAGGCGACGCGGGTGAAGGCGCCGCTGTCCTGGAGGACGTAGCCGTAGACCATGCCGGTGCCCTCGACGCCGACGAAGAAGACGCCGCCGGTGTGCGCGCCGTACAGGCCCGGGTTGTAGGCCGCACCGGTCGACGCGTCCTTGAACCCGGCAGCGGTCAGCGACCCGTCGGGGACCCAGGTGATGCCCTCCAGGCCGAGGTTGGAGCCCACCGCCGGGAGGTCGGCGGTCAGGTTCCACTCGTTGGTGGCGGTCAGCGAGGTGCCCGTCCCGCTGACGTCGTACCGCAGGACCGAGAGCCTGCTGGTGCCGGACGCGTCGCCGTTGCGCTCGCTGGAGACGTACACGCCGCCCGCGGAGCCGGCGCCGGTGAGGGTGACGCCCTCGTCGTCAGGGGTGCCGGAGCCGCCCGGGAAGCGGACCGTCTTGCCGGAGGCCCAGCCGTTGGCGGTGTCGGGCTGCCAGCCGCCGAAGCCGTTCGGGACGAGGCGCCAGAGCTTGCCGCTGTTCTGGGCGCCCCACATCACACCGCCCTCCTGGTAGAGGCCGCTGAGGTCGGTGCCGAAGACGTTCGAGGCGTCGGCGGTCGTGACGGTGCCGCTGCCCGGCCACGCGACCGGCGTGGTGCTCCCGCCACCGCAGTCGTTCGCGGCACCGAGGGTCAGCGTGGCGGCCTGGCCGAAGGCGCCCGTGCCGTCGGGGCAGCGCGACCAGGACGGCGCGGAGTGGCCGGTCCAGGTGAAGCTGTCGACCAGGGTGGTGCCGTCCGCGAGGTAGAGCCGGGCCTTGTCGCTGGAGCCGAGCCCGAAGGAGGAGTGGACGTCGAAGGCACGGAACGCACCGCCGGCGAGCGTCGTACCGGAGGCGATCTTGTACTTCGAGCCGTCGTTGTCGTCCTTCAGGATCCAGCCCGAGACGTCGACCGTGCCGGTGCCCTTGTTGTACAGCTCGATCGAGTCGTTGACGGACCCGGTGGTCACCACCTCGTTGATCCGGATGTCGTCGGCCGGGGCCGCGTACGCGGGGGGTGCGGTGAGCAGGCCGGCGGCCAGGGTGGGGCCGGCGACTGCGGCGAGGAGCAGAGCGAGGCCACGGCGCCAACGGGGTGCGCGTGCTTCGGTCACGATGTCCGTCCTGGGGGGGCGTTCTGACAGGGCGCCACGAGGTTCCCGGCCCGTACCGAACACCCGCCCTCCGGCGGATGAGTGCCCTGTGAACGCTGAACGAACCCGCCCCGCCGGGCCCGCGGGCGCTCCCGTCCGGGGCCTTCGTTCTGGTCACGCTCTGTGGACGCAGACGGATTCGAACCGCCGACATCCGCCTTGCAGTTTCGACCGGGCAGTAGGACGAGCAGCGTCTTACCTGATCAAAGGCCGTCCACCAGTCTTCACACTGCCAGGGTCAACCGCCATGGTGCGCCACCGTTGATGGCAGCTACTGATGTCAGGACGCGACGCTCAGGGCTCCGTCGTACACGGCCCCAAGACATCCAGGGCGCTCGGGATCTGTCTTCTACGGCACCGACGGATCGTGGGGCAGGCCACACTCGGCGTCGCGCAGGTGCAGTTGCCGAAGGTCTTGGAGTTCGGCGATGGGGAACGGGTGGCGGCCCCACTTGGCTTTGTAGCCGTCCTCACCATGCTCTCGCAGCACGGCCGTCGCAGCCTCTGCGACGGCGTGCGTGAGGGTGCTGCGCGGCAGGGTGGAACTCCATGTGAGAGTGCCGTCCGCGTCAGGTGCATCGAAGCTCGTGGACATGTCGGGGAACCGGTAGATCGAGACCGCAACGCGCGCGTCCGCACCCCGGAGCACCCACCTCACTTCGGCGGGCTCAAGGTCGAAGGAGAAGCGGCCGACCGGCTCTGTCCCGTAGAGGCCGCCGACCCCCCGGAGAAGGTCGGCCAGGGCATCGGTGCAGTAGCTGACGATGTACCTGGCCGCAGCCGAGCTGTCGGCGATTTGGCAGGTTGCCCATCCACTGCCGCTGAGCTTCCAGGCGAACTCGAAGTGATCATCCATCTATGCCCCCTGCCGTCGTCTCCGCAGACCGTACCGCGCGGGCGGTGGAGCGGACCGTGCCGCCGGGCGCTCAGCGAGCAGGCTCACGGCACGGGTGTGGCACGGCGCCCCCGATGCACTCTGCCCTACGCCTTGCGTCAACCGGCGGCTGCGCCCCACGGCTACAACCCGTTGTGGAGGGGACCAGCCCGTTCGAGCCGAGCCAGGGGGGCCAAGCGTCGGCGACCATTTACCTGCGGCCAGAGATCCACTGACCCGCGCACACGGTTGCCGGACGTCTGTGGCTATCCGCCCGTTGTAGCGAGGTCAGAGGCTCAACCGCTGCCACTGTGTTGCAGCGGCATCGTAGGATGCGCCAGTGATCGCGATTGGGAGCTGGCACACATCGGCTTATCAGCTCGGTCAGCGTGAGGGTAGCTACACGGCGTACCTGGCCCTCGCTCTGGCAGGAGTGTGGATAGCCACGGCGTGGTGGCGTGATCCGAAGCCGTCGGAGTCCCGAGGAAGCGAGGAAGTCGCCCGGTTGGCGCGCCGCCGGTCGCGCATTGTGAAGTACAGCGCTCTCGCAACCTCGGTCATGTGGATCCTTCTGGTCGCCGCAATCAATGTGTACGCAGCGCAGCAGCCGAGTTGAGCGCGTCGAGTGGCCCTGGTAGTGACGAACCGCTTCTTTGACGTTGCTGTGTGATGCTGGTTCACCTCACGCGGCCCAGGAGCGGGCCGGAGGCTGTACGGTCTGGGAGCATGTCGGACCTGATCACGATTGACGTCAGCTCGGCGGAAGACGAATACCAACTGCACGATTTGCTGGCACGTGAATTGGACTTCCCGTCGTTCTACGGCCGCAACTGGGATGCGTTCTGGGACACGGTGACGGGCTTGGTCGAGATTCCCGGCCACCTTCGGTTCGTCGGCTGGGTGCACCTCTCGGAGAGCGTGCCACGCGGAGCCGCCATGCTTGCCTCCCAACTCGACGAGTACCGCCGCGAGTACCGGCCCGACCTGAAAGTCGAGTTCGACGGGCCGGCCAGCTTCGAAACCTGAGCTTGGGAATCAGCGATCTCCCGGCGACCATCTGATGCCTGAACTGGGGGGATGTCAGCTGCGCGTCCCCTTCGCGCGGCCGTTCCTCCCCGCCACTCACCGTGGCTGACCGCCGGATCTGGTGCTCATCTGGTGCAGCCCAAGACCTGGCTGTGGGACGCGTTCGGGCTATCACTTGCACGTCGGCGCCCTCGAAGGTGGCACCCCTCTCCTGTAATCACCCCGGCAACAATCGGCCCCACTTGGGGCCTCATCGCTTCGCCATCAGGGCCATGAACCCGACCACCGCGCCGCATCCCCAGAACATCAGGAAGTACGGGGCGACCTTATGAATGATCTTTTCGGCTGCTTGGCGGCCATGCTTATCCGGCCCGCCACCGGCCACAACCGGTGCAGCCGACTTCCGCTGCCGCCACAGGTAGACCCCAACCGCGATCGCACCAAGCCCAATCAGCAACAGCATGAGATACGAGACGATCGCGGTCCCTCCGGCAAGGACACACTCGCCGTCACGCAGTACCTCGCCGCTTCCACATGCGGTCATGGTCGCCACCCCCTGGACAGCCAGATGATACGCGCGGGCGGCAGGGCGGTTCTGGCCAGCATGCGGCCATGGCTCGGGCTGAGCGCGTGGTTCCCTCCTCGATCGGGCAGCTCCGCCGCACCCGGCCCCTGGAGTTCCGGGTTCGCCCCTGGGTGCCCGTTCCAGGAGGGGGCCGCCCGCGACCCGACCAACGGGTTCTGCGCTGAGGGATTCCCCAGTGCCCACTACCCGGCATCCACCCCACTGTCGTCGCGCTTCGCAACCGCCCGTCGGCGGGCTGCCCGGACCCACAGGCCCGCCAGAAACCCGACGAAGAGCAGCCGCGGCACGAAGGCGCGCTGCCAGTGCGGCATGCCCAGCAGAGCCAGCCCGGCTTCCACCAGCGCCAGCGCCGTGCACCCGGCGATCAGACAGCCCCCCAGCCTCAGCTTCATGCGCGCACCCTGGCCACCCGCCGCCCAGCCGCTGGCAGCACCCCTTTGGAGGGACCACCCATGCCAGCTCCCGTCATCCGGCCGCTTGCCGCCACCGCCGACCTCCGGCGGATGGCCGGCGCCGAGTGGCAGGAGAGTGACTACGTCTTCCGATGAACGTCTGCACCCACGTCACCCAGGACTCCCAGCGGGACGCCCTGGCGAGCATGGACAGGCTGCTGCGTCAGCGCCGTTGATGTCAGATGTGGATGTCAAAAGCCCCGGGCGGGGAACGCGATCGTTCCCGTCCGGGGCCTTCGTGCTGGTCACGCTCTGTGGGCGCAGACGGTTTCGAACCGCCGACATCCGCCTTGTAAGGGCGGCGCTCTACCGCTGAGCTATGCGCCCCTGTCGCTGCGCACCCGGTCAGGGTGGACGACGAAGGCCTAGCGTACCCGGTCCCGGCGGTCGTCCGTCGCCATCGGGACGGCCGGGGCGGTACGGGGGTGCCGGGCCGGTGGGGTGATCGGGAACAATGGGCCTGGAGCAGGCGGACGAGCTGAGCAGGGAGCGCGTGGTGAGGGTGGCCGGCGGTGGCGGCGGGCGGGGCGGCTGGTGGCGTCGGAGCGACGGGGCGCGGGCGGAGGCGACGGCGGCCCGGGACGCGGCCCAGCAGGCGTTCTACGAGCTGGACTCGGCGCAGCGGGACGCCCGGCTCGCGCTGGAGACCATCCGCTCGGCCGAGGACACGGCCGCCGCGGCCCGGGCGCAGGAGGACTTCCGCGAGCTGTCCGCGCGGATCGACCAGGTCACGGTGGCCTACCTGACGGCGCTGGACGCGGAGGACCTGGAGGCGCCCGAGCTGGAGCCCGGCGCCGCCGGCCGGGCCCGGCGGCAGCTGGAGCAGGCGAAGCACGAGCTGGAGGCCAAGCGGACGGAGCTGGACGCCTTCGCCCGGCGGGTGCAGCCGCTGGTGGAGCACGCCGAGTCGCAGCTGATCCGGGTGGCGCCGGCCGTGGAGAAGGCGAAGCAGGCGCTGCTGGGGGCGACGACGGCGCTGGAGGCCGTCCGGGCGGCGGGACTGCGGGCGGACGACCTGGCGGCGCGGCTGGCCGAGCTGGCGCCGGAGCTGTCCCGGTTGAACCAGGGGGTGGCCCGGCATGGTGTGCCGGCGACCCTGCACCGGGCGGAGGACGTGCAGCGGCGGGCCGAGGCGATCCGCGAGCAGGCGGAGCAACTGCCGGAGCGGGCCAAGGAGATCGACCGCCGGGTGGCGAGCCTGCGGACCCGGATCCAGGCCCTGGAGACCCGGGCCGGCACGGTGGAGCCCGCGCTGAGCGAGCTGCGGCGGCGGTTCTCGACGGCGTGCTGGCAGGACCTGCAGCGGGTGCCCGCGCAGACCGCGGAGGCGGTGGCGACCGCCGGGGCGAAGCTGGCGGATGCGGCGCGGGCGCGCGACGAGCAGCGCTGGGCGGACGCGACCGGCGCGATCGGTACGGTGCGCGCCCTGCTGGAGACCGCGGAGGGTTCGGTCGCCGCGGTCAACGACCGGCTGCGGCAGCTGAACGAGGTGTCGCACGACCCGCACAAGGAGATCGAGCGGACGAGGTTCGCGCTCCGGGACGCCCAGCGGCTGGCGATGTCGGGCCGGCAGACGCCCGACCCCCGGCACGCCGCACCGCTGGACGCGGCCGTCGGCCGGCTGGACCGGGCGGTGGCGGAGCTGGAGGCGGCCGGCCGGCATCCGGACTACTGGCGGTTCCTGACCGAGCTGGCGGCGGTGCGGGAGTCCGCCGCGCAGGTGGTCGCGATGATCCGGGGGACGCACTGACGGTCCGACCGGAGGGTGGCCCCGGTCACATTACTCGCGGGTAACTTGGTGCTAGAGTCGCCGCCATGGCACGCAAGCGCGCTCTCTCCGCCGCCGCCTTCCGCCGCGGCATCAACCTCTGGCCGCCGTTCCTCTTCGCCGGGATCCGGGTGCTGTCGGTCGGCGCCGACTACCGCTCGGCCAAGGTCCGCCTGCGGCTCGGCCGGCTCAACCGCAACTGGGTCGGCACGCACTTCGGCGGATCGATCTTCGCGATGACCGACCCGTTCTGGATGCTGCTGGTGATGCAGAACCTCGGCCCGGAGTTCTACGTCTGGGACCGCGCCGCGGAGATCGAGTTCGTCTCCCCCGGGCGCGGCGACGTGTTCGCCGAGTTCGTGCTCACCGACGACCGGCTGGCCGAGATCCGCGCACTGACCGCGGACGGCGAGAAGGCCCTGGTCTGGTTCGACACCGAGGTCCTGGCCGCGGACGGCACGGTGGTGGCCCGGGTCCGCAAGCAGGTGTACGTCCGGCCGAAGCCGCAGCGCGTGCCGGTGGGTGCTGCCGCCTGAGGCCGCCCGTCGGTACCCTGCCGGTATGCCACGCTACGACTTCCGCTGCCGCTCCTGCGGAGCCACCTTCGAACTTCGCCGCACCATGGCGCAGGCCAACGACCCGGCCGTCTGCCCCGAGGGGCACGGCGACACGGTGAAGCTGCTCTCCACCGTCGCCGTGACCGGCGGCTCGGCCGCTGCGGCCCCCGCGCCGAGCGGCGGCGGTGGCGGTGGCGGTGGGTGCTGCGGCGGCGGCTGCTGCGGCTGACCCCGGACGAGCGGCCGGGGCCACGGCCCGACGATCGACCCCAACCGGGAACCGCCCGGCCCACGAGCGACCCCACCGGGGTAACGGCCGGCCCAAAAACCGCCCGTCAGCG
>NZ_JBHWBW010000378.1:0-7788 GCF_042735675.1 Kitasatospora sp. NPDC059571 | reverse complement strand
GGGTGCGTGTTTGCTTTTATTATTTCTTTGCTCTGGCGCGGCGGGGGTTTCGTGCTGACACCCACCCCCCCCCCCCCCCCCGCCGCTCCCGGGGTTACTCAGGCGGGCTGGCTGGTGGCCGCGATCCGCTCCGCGCGGAGCGCGTCGTACCACGTGGTGTCGGCCGGCGGCAGGGCGCTCACGTCCAGCGCCAGCTTGATCAGCATGTCGGCGACCGCGGGGTTGCGGGCCATCACGGGGCCGTGCAGGTAGGTGCCGAAGACGGTGTCCCGGAAGGCGCCCTCGGTACCGTCGCCGGTGCCGTTGCCGCGTCCGGCCTGCACGGTGGCCAGCGGCTTGACGCCCTGGCCGAGGTGGGTGACGCCCTGGTGGTTCTCGAAGCCGGTCAGCTGCGGCAGGCCGAGCTGCGGGTTCACGTCGGCCAGCACGTCGCCGACGCACCGGGCGCCCTCGCCGCGGGTGGTCCACACGTCGAGCAGGCCGAGGCCCGGCTCGCGCTCGCCGAGGTCGTTGATGAACTCGTGGCCGAGGATCTGGTACCCGGCGCAGACCGAGAAGATGATCGCGCCGTTCTCGGCCGCGCGGACCAGGCCGCCGTCGTTGCGCAGCCGCTCGGCCGCGAGCCGCTGCGGCCGGTCCTCGCCGCCGCCGATCAGGTAGATGTCGCCGCTGGTCGGCACCGCCTGGTCGGAGCGGACGTCGATCCGGGTCACGCCGAGGCCGCGCTGGCGCGCCCGGCGCTCCACGACCAGCGCGTTCCCGCGGTCGCCGTAGGTGCTGAGCAGGTCCGGGTAGACCCACACCAGCCGCAGGCTGCTCTCGCTCATCCTCGAAGCCCTTCCGTACTGCTGCTGCGGCGCCTGCGGGGGCTGCGGCGGCTGCTGCGGGGTCTGCTGGTACTGCTGGTGCTGGAACTGCGGGTCGGTGGGGTACGACATCAGCCCGCCACCGCCTTGCGCAGCTGCTGGAAGGCGGTGTAGTTCGCGATCGCCTCGATGCGGCCGGCGGGCGCGGCCCGCACGGCCTGCTCCAGGGTGTCCACGACCTGGAACTGGAGCCCGGCGACCTCGAGCCGGACCGCCAGGTCGAGCTTGCGCTGGCCCATCACGAAGATCGGGTGGCCGGCCAGGCGCTCGTAGTCCACGTCCCACAGCCAGGAGGTGTCGGTGCCGTCGGCGTCCAGCGCGTTCACCGACAGCACCACCGGCGCCGGCGGCTGGTCGATCAGCGTGAAGGTCTCCAGCCAGCCGGCCGGGTTCTTGGCGAGCAGCAGGCGGACGTCCCGGCCCTGGTACTGGACCACGTCGTAGCGGCCGGCGACCGCGGCCACCGTCTGCATGCGCTCCAGCGCGACCTGCGGCGCGACGCCGAAGACCGCCGCCACCGCGGCCGAGCTGGTGGCGTTGGCGAGGTTGGCACGGCCGGGCAGCTGGAGCTGGATCGGCCAGGCGCCGCGGTGCGGGTCGATCACGTGGGTGCCCTGCAGGGCCCAGTGCGGGTTCGGGCGGCGGAATCCGCACTGCGAGCAGAACCAGTCGTCACCGGGGCGCTGCATCACGCCGCCGCAGGACGGGCACGACCAGGCGTCCTCCTTCCACGCCTGCCCGGCGGCCACCCAGACCACCTTCTTGCAGGAGGAGGCGGCCCAGGTCACCAGCGGGTCGTCGGCGTTGGCGATGATCACCGCGTCGGAGTCCTTGAGACCCTCGCGCCACTTCTCGGCCATCATCCGGGTCTCGGCGGCGCGGTCCAGCTGGTCGCGCGAGAGGTTCAGCAGTGCGATGGCCTTGGGCCGGGTGTCCCGGGCGACGGTCGCCAGGTACTTCTCGTCCACCTCGATCACGCCGAAGCGCGCGTCCGAGCCGCCGGCCAGCGCGGCGGTGATGCCGGCCGGCATGTTGGCGCCGAGAGCGTTCGAGACCACCGGGCCGGCGGCGCGCAGTGCCTCGGCGATCAGCCGGGTGGTGGTGGTCTTGCCGTTGGTCGCGCTGACCAGCACCACGTCCAGGTGCTCGGCGAGGGTGGCCAGCAGATCGGGGTCGAGCCTCAGCGCGATCTTGCCGCCGATCACCGAGCCACTGCCCCGGCCGGCCTTCTGCGAGAGGGCGGCGGCCATCTTGCCGGCCGTCACAGCGATCTTGGCGCGGGCGGGCAGCGAGGCGTCGCGTGCGGCCGTGGCTTCCGAATCGGTGCCTGCCATGCTCAGTGGTTCCTCCTTGCTGCGGCACCGCCCGGGCCGGTGAGGTGACCGACGGGCGGCGGGGACGGAGGTCAGCCTACCCACTCCGGGCCCCACGTCTGAGCCCCGGACCCCGCGCGGCCTGCCGCGACGGCCCTCCGCACCGCCCCGACCGGGGAGTTCCGGCCACCGGGGGCACAGGACGGGGCGCCGCCCGTCGCCTGCGGTCCGGGGGCCGCCGCTCGTCCGCGTACGCCAATGCGGTGCCGTGGCGGCGGCGGTCGGTGTTGCGGCCCGGGCCGCCGTTCCGGCCCGCCCCATGCTGGGCCGCGAGTGTTTCGTCGAGAGGGAGTCGCATGGGAGCCAACAGCGTCCTGGGGACGCGGATCTGCCTGGCCCGCACGGTCGGCAGGGTCAGGGGCGAGGGGCTGGGGAACGAGATCTTCCCCTGGGCCAAGGCCTACCTGGCCAGCCGCGAACTGGGGTTCGGCATGCTGCCCCCGGCCTGGGGCCTCAACCGCCGCCGGTACTGGGAGGAGTTCGGCACATCCCGGCTGGACTGGTGCGGGCATCTGGCGCTGCGCGCCGCCCTGCCGACACAGACCGTGACGGACGAGATGGTCCGGTCGACCGGGGAGAGCGACTACGGCGCCGCGATCCGGGTGCTCGACGGGGAGTACGGCTGGTCCCGGCGGCGCGCCCTGGTCCTCGTCCACCGGAACATGACCGGTGGACTGGTGTCCATCGCGCGGTCCCGCAACTTCCTGCGGAACACCCTGCTCGGCCGGCTCCCGGACATCGGCCTCGACGACTGCGAGCCGGGCGCCGACCGGATCCACGTCGCCGTGCACGTCCGGCTGGGCGACTTCTGCGCGACCGGCCCGACCGGCCCCGGCCCCGGCGACACCAACGAGCGCCTGCCCGCCGAGTGGTACCGATCGGTGCTCGGCGCCCTTCGGGAGCGCCTGGGACCGGCCCTGCACATCGAGATCATGAGCGACGACCCGGGGCTCGTCGCCCGGATGCTTCCCGAGTGGCGCGAGTCCATCGCCCCGCCGCGCAGCACGCTCGGCGACCTCTCCGTCCTCGCGGCGGCGGACCTGCTGGTCTGCTCGATCTCGACGTTCTCGATGCTCGCGGCCTTCCTCTCCGACGCTCCGTACATCTGGTACCGCCCCCACCTCGCCGAGACCGACGGGTTCCTGAGCATCCTCGGGTCCCGCCCCGACGGGCGCGCCGCGACGGTGGCGGCCAACGCCGTCCGCGAACAGCGCGGGGCGGCCGGAATGCCGGCCCGCGGCGTACCCCTGGGGGTCGGCGAGGGCGTGCCGAACTGGCTGGCGGACCACCTCGCCGCCAAGGTCGCCCTGCGCCGCCGCAGCGCCGACCTCATCCACTTCGGCGTGCTGCCGGCCGGAGCACCGGCGGGCCGGCCGGACCCGGTCACCCCCGGCCCCCGCCTGAGGGATCCGCACGAGGTGGCGCAAGTGCCCTAGCCCGGACGGTCCACCCGTACGCGTTGCTTCCGGAACATCACGTTCCGTCACCGTACCCTGTCGCCATGGCAGTCGGGCCTCGCCGGTCGGGGCTGCCCGCCGCCCGCACGGGCCGGCCCCGGGCCAGGCCCGGCAGTTGCCCGCTCCACGGACGGGCGGAGAGGGGAGCCATGGCTTTCACGGCGTCCGGGGCCCGAGCCGCCGCGCCGCCCTGGGCCCCGGCGGGGGCGTCCGCCGTGTCCCGGAACGGTGGGGTCCCGGCGCCGGGCGGAGTTCGGACCGGCCGCCCGCCGGAGCGGCGCAGGCCGCGGCTGCCACTGGTCGTCCTGGCGACCTTCTGGACCCTCACCGGCGGGACGGTGTCCAGCCTCGGCCTCGGCGGCCCCGCGACCGCGGCCATCTTCCTCGGGGTCGCGCTGGCCCTGCCCGCGGCCCTGGTGCGGCGCCCGGACGGGCTGGCCCGCCGACTGGAGCCGGTCAATCCCCGGCGGTCGCCGGTGCCGCTGCCGCTCTGGGCGTTCGCCGGCTGGGCCGCCGCCTCGGCGGTCCATCAGCGCACCGACCCCGGCACCCAGAACGCCCTGGTCTATCTGGCCTTCGTCGGGTTGATCGCCCTCGCCGCCACCTGGACGTCGGCCGGCTCCGGCCTGCTGCTGCTGCGCCTCATGAGGGCGGCCGCGGTCGTTGCGGCGGTCGCCTACCTGATCACCGTCGCCCGCCACGGCGCGGGCAACAGCGTGCTGTTCCCCAAACGCATCTTCGGCGAGGCGATCTGGGTCGGCATGGTGGCGGCGGTACCGCTGGCCGGGCGGTCGCGCTGGGGCTGGCTGGCACCGCTGATCCTCCTCGCCGCCGACTTCCTGAGCCTGTCCCGGACGTCCGCCGCGGTCTGCGCGGTGCTGCTGCTCGGCCTGGTGGTCAAGGGCCGCGGCCGCGGGGAACTGCGCCGCGCCGCCCTGCTCGCCGCGGTGACCGGCCTCGCCGCGCTGCTGCTGGTCACCCAGTACGAGCCGCTCCGGGACCGGTTCGTCTACAACGACAGCCACACCGTCGCGGGCCTGGCCGTCGGCACCTCCGGGCGGGCGGAGCTGTGGGCCACGACCTGGGCGGCGATCCGGCAGGCCCCGTGGACCGGCCACGGCATCGGCAGCGTCGAGCTGCTCCTCGCCGATCCCGGCCTCGGCCATCCGCACAACGACTACCTGCGGCTCTGGCACGACTTCGGGGCCCTCGGCCTCGCCCTGTGGGTGGCCGCCGTCCTCCTGCTCGTCCGCGGCGCGCTGCGCCGCCGCCGGGCCGCCCGCGGGAGGGACGACTGGGCGATCCACCAGGCGGCCCTGCTCGCCCTCGTCGGGCTCAGCCTCAACGTCCTCACCTCCAACCTGCTGGTCTACGTCTTCGTGATGGTGCCGATCGCGGTGGTCGTCGGCACCAGCCTCGGGGCGGCCGGCCCGAGCCGCGGCCAGCGGCATCCGAACCACCCACCGGGTACGAAGGGATCCACCGTGGACCTGCGCGCATTCGCCAAGGCCGTCGCCCGCCGATGGCTGTCCATCACACTGCTCGCCCTGGTCGGACTCGGCTGCGGGTTGGGTGTCGCGGCACTCTCCGTCCCGCAGTACGAGGCCGCCAGCCAGATCTTCGTCTCCACCCGGGCCACCGGCGACATCGCCGAGCTCAACCAGGGCAGCGCCTTCTCGCAGGCCCGGGTGCAGTCCTACGCCGAGATCATCCCGAGCCCGACGATCGCCAAAGCGGTCGCGGACCGGCTGGGGCTCGACCTCGACCCGGCCGCACTGGCCCACCGGATCACCGCCACGGCCAAGCCCAACACCGTCCTGATCGACATCACGGTCACCGACGTGCGGGCCGCGCGCGCCGCCCAGCTCGCCAACGCGGTCGCCGCCGAGGCCGGCCGGCAGATCGTCGCCCTGGAGACGCCGCCCGGGCAGAACGCGGCCGCCCCCGTCCACATCGGCATCACCCGGACCGCCGCCGACCCGTCCGGCCCGGTCTCGCCGCGCCCGCTGCTCGACGCCGGGGCCGGCCTGTTCGCCGGACTGCTGGCCGGGGTCGGCCTCGCGCTGCTGCGCGACGCCCTGGACACCACGCTGCGCACCGCGGAGGCCCTGGCCGGGACGGCGGGCCTGCCGGTGCTCGGCAGTGTGCCGTTCGACAAGCACGCCCGGGAGGACGCCCTCGCGGTGACCCACGCGGCGCACGGCGCGCGTGCCGAGGCGTACCGCGTCGTCCGGACCAACCTGCAGTTCGCGCAGGTCGACCGTCGCCCGCGGATCATCCTGGTGACCAGTTCGCTGGCCGGCGAGGGCAAGACCAACACCGCCGCGAACCTGGCGCTCTCGCTCGCCGAGACCGGCCGCCGTACCTGCCTGGTCGACGCCGACCTGCGCAGCCCGTCCGTCGCCCGCGCCTTCGGCCTCGTCCAGGACGCCGGGCTGACCAGCGTGCTGATCGGCGCGGCGGGTTTCGCCGACGTGATGCAGCAGGCCGGCGACGGCACGCTGAGCGTGCTCACCTCCGGCCCGATGCCGCCCAACCCGGCCGAGCTGCTCGCCTCCGACCGGATGCGGCAGGTGCTGGAGGAGCTCGCCGACACCTACGACACCGTGGTGGTGGACAGCGCCCCGCTGCTGCCCGTGGCGGACACCGTGGGCCTGTCGGCGCTGGTGGACGGCGCGGTGCTGGTCGTCCGGGCCGGCCGCACACCCGCCGAGCGGGTCCAGGCCGGCGTCGGTGCCCTGCGCTCGGCCGGCACTCCCGTCCTCGGCGGCGTGCTGAGCATGGCGCAGCTGGAGCGCCAGGGCTACGGCTACGGGTACGGGCACGAGGTCCGCCCGGGCACGCCGGCCACCGCGGAGGTGCCCGGCCCGGCGACCGGTGAGAGCGCGGCGGCGTCCCGGTGGGCCGGATGACCGTGTTCGGCGTGCTGTTCGTCTGCACCGGCAACCTCTACCGCTCTCCCATCGCGGAGCGGCTGTTCGCCGCCCGGCTCGGCCCGGCCGCGGGCGGGTTCGAGGTCGCCGGTGCCGGCACGCACGCCCGGCCCGGTGCTCCGCTGCCGCCCGCGGCGGCCGGCGTGCTGGCGCAACTCGGGGCGGGGACGGGCCCGTTCGCCAGCCGGCGGCTCTCCGCCGACCTGGTGGCCGGGGCAGACCTGGTGCTGGGCCTGGCCCGCGAGCACCGGGAGGCGGCCGTCCGCCTGCACCCGGTGGCGCTGCGGCGCTGCTTCGTCCTGGAGGAGTTCGTCCGGCTCGCCGACGGCCCGCCGGACGACCCGCGCGAGGTCGTGGCGCGGGCCGCCGCGCGGCGCGGCCGGGCCCCCGTGCCGCGGCCCGCGGCGGACGACGTCGAGGACCCGGCCGGTCTGCCGCCGGAGCGGTTGCGCGCCTGCGCCGACCGGATCGACCGGGCGGTGCGGCGCGCGGCGTACCTGGTGGCGGCCGGTCAGCTCCGCCCGGCGGCCAGCTGACCGGCGTGCGCCGCCGCCCGGGCGGCCCGCCGGGCGACCCGGAAGACGGCCGGGTGGAGCCCGGAGAGGATGGTGGCCAGCCGGTCGGGAGTCGTCCGGGTGGAGACCACCAGCCGGTCGATCCGCAGCGGGTGCCGTCCCCGGGGGGCGGCGAGCCGGTGGTTGTAGAGGAACCCGGAGCGGTAGCCGGCCGCGCCGAGCAGCCGGTGTGCCCGCTCGTCGGTGTTGCCGTTGGGGTACGCGAAGGCGGTCGGCCGGTGCCCGAGCGCCTGCGTCAGCAGGTCGTGGGCGTCGAGCACCTCGGTGCGCAGCTGCCGGTCGTCGCACCGGTCGAGGCACGGGTGGGTCATCGTGTGGTTCCCGACGGCGACCCCGCCGGCCTCCAGCTCCCGGAGCTGGCCCGCGGTCAGCTGCCTGAGCCGCGGCGCCGGGCGCCCGGCGGTGCTGCGCAACTCGTCCAGGGCGAACAGGCGTTCACGTTCCGGCAGCAGTTTCAGCAGGTGCGCCGTGGCCTCCGGCCGGGGGGGGGGGGGCCGCCGGGGGGGGGGGCCCGCCGCGGGGCGGGGCGGCGCCCGGCGCCCCCCCCACACAGCGCCGGGGGGGGTGCGGCCCCGCGCGGGAGT
>NZ_JBHWBW010000377.1:5493-7792 GCF_042735675.1 Kitasatospora sp. NPDC059571 | reverse complement strand
CACCGAAGTGGTGCGGCGGGCCCGTCGGCGTTGCGGTCGGCGGCCCGTCAGGCCAGTTCCAGCGCCAGGTAGAAGTCCACCCGGTCCTCCAGCCGCGAGAGGTCACGGCCGGTCAGCTCCTCGATCCGGCCGATCCGGTAGCGCAGGGTGTTGACGTGCACGTGCAGCTGGCCGGCGCAGCGGGTCCACGAGCCGTCCGAGCGCAGGAACGCCTCCAGGGTGCGGACCAGGTCCGCCTGGTGCTCGATGTCGTACGCGATGACCTTGTCCAGCAGCCGGCTGCGGAAGGCCCGGCGGACCTCGTCCGGCACCGCGGCCAGCAGCAGCACGTGCGAGGCGAGCTCCTCGGGGCCGGCCACGCAGACCCGGCCGACCCGGGCGGCGGCGATCCGGCGGGCGTGCCGGGCCTCCTCCAGGGCGCCGCGCAGCCCGCCGGCCTCGGTGGCGGGCGCCGAGACGCCGACGGTGATCCGGCCCTCGGAGCCGAGCCCGGCCTCCAGCGGGGCGAGCAGCTCGCGCAGCGCCTCGGCGGGGACGGGCACGTCCGGTGCGGGCAGCACCACCACGGAGCCCGCGCCGGTACCGGCCACCAGTGCCCGGTCGGAGGCGTCGGTCAGCGCCTCCTCCAGCACGGTGCGCACCAGGCCGTCCGGCAGGCCGATGCCCTCGACGGAGAGCACCAGCCAGGAGTCGGCGCCCGAGTCCTCCGGCCGGCCGCCCTCGTAGCGGGCCGCCATCGCCGAGGCCGCCTGCAGCGCCCGGGAGATCTCCGTCGGGTCGGCGTCGCGCTGGAGCAGGGCGAGCACCTCGTCGGCGATCCGGCGGCGCAGCCGGCGGCCCTCGTCGCGCCGGGTCCGCTCGGCGGCGACCAGCCGGGCCAGGTTGTCGGCGAGCTGCTGGCGCTTGGCCGTCCACTCGGTGACGTCGCCGGCGACGGCGAGCAGCCAGTCCGCGAGCGGGGCCTCGGCGGCCGGGTCGGCGGCGGCCGGCAGCAGCGAGTAGGCGCCGGCGGCGAGGCGGGCCCGGTGCGGTGGGCGGCGGCGCTGGCGCTGGGCGGCGAGGTGGGCGCGGACCAGCTGGTCGCGGTCCTCTGCGGAGAGCCGGTCGGCGGGACCGGCCACCACCCGGCCGGTCGGGGTGAGCACCCAGCAGTCGAGGTCGAGGTCACCGCCGAGCAGGTCGAGGACGGCGTCCAGGCCGCCGCCGCCGGCGGCCTGCACCAGCAGCCGGTGCCGGTCGACCAGGGCGGCCAGGTCGGCGGCCCGGTCGGCGGAGACCTGCCGGCCGATGAACTCGGTGACGGTGCCGAAGGCGATGTCGTCCGGGACGGCCAGCAGCGGCATCCGGTGGCGCCGGCAGGCGGCCACCAGGTCCTCGGGGACGGGGCCGACCTCGGCCTCGCCGGCCGCCAGCGCGACCGCGCCGCCGGCCACGATGGTGCGTACGAAGCGCTCGGAGTCCTCCGGCCCGGTCCGCCAGAGCATGCCGGTGAGGACCAGTTCGCCGCCGTGCAGGTAGCGCCCCGGGTCCTGGAGGTCGGTGGTCATCACACCGCCGACCTGCCGGTCGAGCTCTTCCTCGCCGGCCAGCAGCCGCAGCCGCAGGGCGCCGGGGGCGAGCAGGTCGCGGACACGCATCCGCAGACTCCTTCGTCTGGAGGGTGGGGGGTCGGGTGGGTGTGGGGGCTCACAGTGTGCCCCACGCCGGGCGGCTCGGCGGTACGTCCTGTCCGCTCCCGGGGTCACGGGCCCGTCGCCCCTCCGTCACGGCCGGATTACGGTCGTAGATGGCGGTAGGGAAACCGCTGGGCTGGGAAATTGTCAGTCTTAGAGGAACGTACAGGATGCCGACCGGGCCCGGCGCGCGGGCTTCATGCCATCGGTGACTGCCAGTGGGCCCCGTCACAGCGGTTCACTGGCCACACGCCGCCGGACACAACCCGGTGACCAGGACTCAACGCCGCGGCAACGACGAGGTAGCAGGGTCCGAACACCGAGTTCCGGGGGCACTGTGCCCATCTGTCCGGTTGGCGACGACTTGAGGAGACACCCGCATGGAGTTCCTTCGGCCCGCTACGTGGGACGAGGCACTCGCGGCGAAGGCTGAGTACCCGACCGCGCTGCCCATCTCCGGCGGCACGGACGTCATGGTCGAGATGAACTTCGACGTGCACCGGCCATCCGCGATTCTCGACCTGAACCGCGTCACCGAGCTCACCGAATGGTCGATCGGAGGCGCGGGCGGCCGGGGGGGGGGGGCCGGCCCCCACGCCCCCCGACACCCAGAGCGAGTCGGGGCG
>NZ_JBHWBW010000377.1:0-5483 GCF_042735675.1 Kitasatospora sp. NPDC059571 | reverse complement strand
GGACTATTTTAAGTACCACGTCCACCGCCAAACCGCGATACTCCACCTCAACGGCTTCCCCGACCACACCCATTGGTCAAACGAGGGCGCCGTCGTCCGGCTGGGTGCCGCAGTCCCCTACGCCCGCATCATCGACGAGCTGTCCGGTCCGCTGCCCGGCCTGGCCCTGGCCGCGCACACCGTGGGGTCCCCGCAGATCCGCAACCGCGGCTCGGTGGGCGGCAACCTGGGCGCCGCCTCGCCGGCCGGCGACTCGCACCCGGCGCTGCTCGCGGCCGGCCGGGACGTGTTCGTGGAGGCCGAGTCGGTGCGCGGCACCCGGCTGATCGCGATCGACGACTTCTACACCGGCGTCAAGCGCAACAGCCTGGAGGCCGACGAGCTGATCCGCGCCGTGCACATCCCGGTGGCGGACGGCCCGCAGCAGTTCTCGAAGATCGGCACCCGCAACGCGATGGTGATCGCGGTCTGCGCGTTCGGCTTCGCCCTGCACCCCAAGAACGGCACCGTCGGCACCGGCATCGGCTCGGCCGCCCCCACCCCGCGCCGCGCCGTCGAGGCGGAGCAGTACCTGCAGGGCGTGCTCGCCGAGCGCGGCCTGTGGGAGTCCGGCGACCTGCTGGGCACCGAGGTGATCCAGCGCTTCGGCGAGCTGGTGCGCGCCGCGGCCTCCCCGATCGACGACGTCCGCGGCAGCGCCGACTACCGCAGGCACGCGCTGGCCGTGATGGCCCGCCGCACGCTGACCTGGACGTGGAACGACTACAGCAAGCAGATCAGGAGCGCGGCATGAGGGTCACTTTCACCGCCAACGGCAAGCCCGTCGAGGCGGACGACGTCTGGGAGGGCGAGAGCCTCCTGTACGTGCTGCGCGAGCGGGTCGGTCTGCCGGGCTCCAAGAACGCCTGCGAGCAGGGCGAGTGCGGCTCCTGCACGGTCTACCTCGACGGCACCCCGGTCTGCTCCTGTCTGGTCGCGGCCGGCCAGGTCCAGGACCGCGAGGTGCGCACCGTCGAGGGCCTGGCGGACGAGGACGGCGAGCTGGGCCTGGTCCAGCAGGCGTTCATCGACGCCGGCGCCGTCCAGTGCGGCTTCTGCACCCCCGGTCTGCTGGTGCAGACCGACGCCCTGCTGGAGCGCGACCCGCAGCCCAGCGACACCGACATCCGCGAGGCGCTGTCGGGCAACCTGTGCCGTTGCACCGGGTACGAGAAGATCATGGACGCGGTGCGGCTCGCCTCCGCCCGCACGTGCGAGAGGGCGGCCTCCGAATGAGTACTCGTACGATCCAGGGCCAGAAGAACCTGCAGGACATCCGCCAGGCGAGCAAGGACGGCATCGGCGGCTCCCCGCTGCGGCCGGACGGCAACCTGAAGGTCAAGGGCGAGTTCGCGTACTCGTCCGACCTGTGGCACGAGGACATGCTCTGGGGTATGGCGCTGCGCTCGCCGCACCCCCGCGCGAACATCCTCTCGGTGGACATCTCCGAGGCGCTCAAGGTGCCCGGCGTGTACGCCGTGCTCACGCACAACGACATCCCCGGCACCAAGTACTACGGCCTGGAGATCCAGGACCAGCCGGCGCTGGCCATCGACAAGGTCCGCTACCACGGTGAGGCGATCGCGCTGGTCGCGGCCGACCACCCGGAGACGGCCCGCCGCGCGGTGAAGAAGATCAAGGTCGAGTACGAGGTGCTCACCCCGATCACCACCGAGGAGCAGTGCCTCGCCCCGGAGGTGCACGGGTACGTCCACGAGCCGCACGAGTACAAGTCGCACGGCTCCGGCAACATCTGCCACAGCCAGAAGCTGGTCTCCGGCCTCGGCGTGACCGACGAGGTGCGGGCGATGGCGGACGTCATCGTCAAGGGCAGCTACGAGGTCGGCATGCAGGACCAGGCCTTCCTCGGCCCGGAGTCCGGCCTCGCGGTGCCCTCCGAGGACGGCGGTGTCGACCTCTACATCGCCACCCAGTGGCTGCACGTGGACCGCCAGCAGATGGCCCCGGTGCTGGCCCTGCCGGAGGAGAAGGTCCGGCTCACGCTGGCCGGCGTCGGCGGCGCGTTCGGCGGCCGCGAGGACCTGTCGATGCAGATCCACGCCTGCCTGCTGGCGCTGCACACCGGCAAGCCGGTCAAGATCGTCTACGCCCGCGACGAGTCCTTCTTCGGCCACGTGCACCGGCACCCGGCGAAGATGACCTACGAGCACGGCGCCACCCGCGACGGCAAGCTGGTCTTCGCCGACTGCCGGATCGTGCTGGACGGCGGCGCGTACGCCTCCGCCTCCCCCGCCGTCGTCGGCAACGCCGCCTCGCTCGGCCACGGCCCGTACGTGATCCCGAACGTGCGGATGGAGGCGATCGCCCTCTACTCCAACAACCCGAGCTGCGGCGCGATGCGCGGCTTCGGCGCGGTGCAGGCCTGCTTCGGCTACGAGTCCCAGATGGACAAGCTCGCCGCCGAGCTGGGCATGGACCCGGTGGAGCTGCGCCAGCTGAACGCCATGGCCGAGGGCGACTTCATGCCCACCGGGCAGCAGATCGACTCGCCGGCCCCGGTCGCCGAGCTGCTGCAGCGGGTCAAGGACATGCCGCTGCCGCCCCCGCTGGACCTGGAGCACCTGGACGTGCGCACCCTGCCGGGCGCGCTCTCCAACACCTCGCACGGCGAGGGCATCGTCCGCGGCATCGGCTACTCGGTCGGCATCAAGAACGTCGGCTTCTCCGAGGGCTTCGACGACTACTCCACCGCCCGGGTCCGCCTGGAGGTCATCGGCGGCGAGCCGGTCGCCATGGTGCACACCGCGATGGCCGAGGTCGGCCAGGGCGGCGTCACCGTGCACGCCCAGATCGCCCGCACCGAGCTGGGCGTCGAGCAGGTCACCATCCACCCGGCCAACACCGAGGTCGGCTCGGCCGGCTCCACCTCCGCCTCCCGCCAGACGTACATGACCGGCGGTGCGGTGAAGCTGGCCGCCGAGGCGGTCAAGCAGGCGCTGATCGAGAAGGGCCGGCGCCGCTACGGCTGGGAGCACCGGGACATCACGCTGGTCGGCGGCAAGGTCGTCTCCGAGTCGGCGGGCGTGCTGGTCTCCATGGTGGACCTGCTCGGGGACGAGGCGATCGACCTCACCCGCGAGCACCACCACCGGCCGACCGTGCCGTTCGACAAGGAGACCGGTCAGGGCTTCGGCCACGTCCAGTACACCTTCTGCGCCAACCGCGCGGTGGTCGACGTGGACGTCGAGCTCGGCCTGGTCAAGGTGGTCGAGCTGACCGCCGCCCAGGACGTCGGCAAGGCGCTGAACCCGCTCTCCGTGGTCGGCCAGATCCAGGGCGGCTGCACCCAGGCGCTCGGCCTCGCCGTCATGGAGGAGATCGTCGTCAAGGACGGCAAGGTCCGCAACGCCTCCTTCACCGACTACCTCATCCCCACCATCCTGGACACCCCGCCGATCCCGGTGGACGTGCTGGAGCGCCCCGACCCGAACGCCCCGTACGGCCTTCGCGGCGTGGGCGAGGCCCCCACCGTCTCCGCCACCCCCTCGATCGTCGCGGCGATCCGCCAAGCCACCGGCCTCGCCCTCAACCGGGTGCCGGTCCGGCCGGAGCACCTCACCGGGACGCTCTAGCCACCTGCCAGACCACCCCGGGGCGGCGACACGTCTTCCCCGCCGCCCCGGGGCCGCTCCACACGAAGGACAGCTGTGCACCACCCGCTGCCTCTCCCACGCCGGGGATCTGCAGCGGTACGCACCACCCTCCTCCTGCCACGGCCGGAGGGTGCACCCCGTGAGTCGAACAGTCCCCCTGCACCCAGCTCTCGTCTGGCCACCAGGTCGGCTCGCCCACCCCAATCCCCTTTGAACCTTGGGAGTGGACATGACCAGGATCCCCACGGAGCCCGGCACCACTGAAGACAGACCCGTCACCGACGACTCCCACACGCCGTCGGCGGCACCCCCACGGAACGCACTGGACGCCTACTTCAAGATCTCGGCCCGGGGCTCCACCCTCGGCAACGAGCTGCGCGGCGGTCTCACCACGTTCATGGCGATGGCCTACATCGTCCTGCTCAACCCGATCATCCTGAGCGGGGCGGACGTCAACGGCCTGAAGCTGGACCACGCCCAGCTCACCACGGCGACCGCGCTGGCCGCCGCAATCACCACGATCCTGATGGGCGTGATCGGCAACGTGCCGCTCGCGGTGGCGGCCGGCCTCTCGGTCTCCGGCGCGATCTCCGCCCTGGTGGTGCCGCACACCACCTGGCCACAGGCGTTCGGCCTCTGCGTGATCTACGGCCTGCTGATCGTGCTGCTGGTGGTCTCCGGACTCCGCGAGAAGATCATGAACGGCATCCCGCTGCCGCTCAAGCACGCGATCACCATCGGCATCGGCCTGTTCGTCTCCATCATCGGCCTGTACAAGGCCGGCTTCGTGCACACCGGCGGCCCCACCCCGCTGTCGCTGGGCCCCTTCGGCGAACTCGCCGGCTGGCCCGTCCTGATCTTCTGCGTCACCCTCCTGGCGATCTTCGTGCTGATGGCCCGCAACGTCCGCGGCGCAATCCTGATCGGCATCGCCGGCGGCACCGTGGTCGCCATGATCGTCAACCAGGTGGCCGGCCTCACCGCCAAGGACTGGGGCGGCTCCGCCCCGGTGTGGCCCGGCAGCCCGGTCTCCGCCCCCGACTTCGGCCTGTTCGGCGACGTCGACCTGTTCGGCGCCTTCGGCAGCCACGGCCTGGGTGCGATCAGCGCCTCCGTCGCGGTCTTCACCCTCGTCCTGGCCGGCTTCTTCGACGCGATGGCCACCATCATCGGCGTCGGCACCGAGGCGGGCCTCGCCGACAAGCAGGGACGCATGCCGGGCCTGTCCAAGGCGCTGTTCATCGACGGTGCGGGCGGTGCCATCGGCGGTGTCGCCGGCGCGTCCGGCCAGACCGTCTTCGTGGAGTCCGCCACCGGCGTCGGCGACGGCGCCCGTACCGGCCTGGCCTCCACGGTCACCGGCGGCGTGTTCGCCCTGATGCTCTTCTTCTCGCCGGTCGCCGCCGTGGTGCCCGTCCAGGTCGCCGCCGCCGCCCTGGTGGTCATCGGCTCGATGATGATGAGCCAGGCCCGGCACATCGACTGGTCCGACCGCGAGGTCGCCATCCCGGCCTTCCTCACCTGCGTCCTGATGCCGTTCACCTACAGCATCACCGCCGGTGTCGCCGCGGGCGTCATCTCGTACACCGTGATCAAGGCCGGCACCGGCAAGTGGCGCGAGCCCGGCCCGCTGATGTGGATCCTCACCGGCGTCTTCGTCGTCTACTTCGCCCTCACCCCGATCAAGGCGTGGCTCGGCGTGCACTGAGCCCCGGGCCGGGGGGGGGGGGGGCGCCCCCCCCCGGCCAGAGGGGAGCCCCCACACCGCCCCCGCCCCACGCCCACGCAGCCCGCCCCCGGCGCGGGGCCGCCCCGCAGCGCGCCCGCTGC
>NZ_JBHWBW010000376.1:0-7793 GCF_042735675.1 Kitasatospora sp. NPDC059571 | reverse complement strand
GCCCGGCCCGTTGCCGTGCGGCGTCCGTACCGGCGTCAGCGCCGGGGCGCCTGGGTCGGCACGGCCGCCGACCAGGCGGGCGGTCCGGTGCGCCGAGGTCCGGGCGCCGGCTCGAAGGCCGCGCGCTCGGCGGCGAGCGGGGCCGCCCGTCCGGTCAGCACCGGCTGCGTCCGGCCGTGCCGGCTCGGCGCCACCGCGAACGCCAGCGCGCTGATGAACACGTAGGTGCCGAAGCCGACCGCCAGCGGGAAGACGAACTGCAGCGCCACCACCCCGCTCGGGGTTCCGGCGTCCGGGTCGAGGCGCACCGAGACGGCCATCATGCCGGTGTAGTGCATCGCGCAGACCGCGACGCCCATCACCGGCGCCGCGCCCATCACCGCGCCGGTGCCGCGGATGTTCAGGGCGGCCCAGAGCGCCGCGGTGGCGGCCAGCACGGCGATCAGGATCGAGGCCGCGACCACCGGCGGGCTGTAGCTGATCTGCCCGGGCACCCGCATCGCGGCCATGCCCAGGTAGTGCATGGCCGCCACGCCCAGGCCGGTGGCCAGGCCGCCGAAGGGCAGGGCGATGCGCGGACGGCTGCTGGTGCCGACGGTGAAGATCCCGACCGCCACGAAGCCCACGGCGACCAGCAGGCTCAGCACGGTCAGCCAGACGTTGTAGCGGATCTCGGCGCCGGACACGGCGAAGCCGAGCATGGCGACGAAGTGCATGCTCCAGATGCCGCCGCCGAGCGACACGCTGCCGAACAGCAGCCAGTTGCGGCGGGAGCGGCCCTCGCTGATCAACGCCCAGCGGGTGCTGCGCAGCGCGACGAGGGCGCCGAGGCACGCGACGAGGTACGAGATCGCCGGTGTCACCCAGCCGTAGACAGCGTGGTGGATGTGACCCAAGGGGACTCCCAGGACGGAGTTGGGGGCGCACAGTGCCGGCGTGCTGTGTTCCTGACAATGGGCACCCTAGCGACCCCCTCCGATCATGGGCAACGCCGGTAGATTCAGTGAACTCGCAGGTCACCTGCGGTACTTCACGTTTGGCGCATCGCCCCGTCACCAAGCCCTGACGCGATGTCCAGGCCTGCTCCGCACCATCCGCACATGCGCCCCGCAGTTGGGTGCACCGGGTTCACCGTCCGGTCACCGCGGGGTCGCATGCCGGTGCGGCGGGCGGGCGCGGCCCCCGGCGGCAGCGGGCCGGCGGGCCGGCTGAGGGACCAGCCCCGGGGTCCGCCCCGGGGTGTGATCGAAATCCTGTTTTCCTTAGCGAGAGTAATGACATAGTCTAAGGACCATGCCCGAGATGTCCGAGGACGATCTCGCAGCGGTCAGCCAGCTGCGGTCGTCCACGATGCGCCTTGCCCGCCGGCTGAGACACCAGCGGGTCGAGGAGTCGCTGAGCCCCACCGAGATGGGGGTGCTCGGCACCCTTGCCCGCTGCGGCAGGGCGACGCCCGGCGAGCTCGCACGGCGCGAGCACGTCCAGCCGCCGTCCATGACGCGGATCATCGCGATGCTGGAGGAGAAGGGGCTGGTGCGGCGCGAGCCGCACCCGGACGACCGCCGCCAGGTGGTCGTCAGCAGCACCGAGCAGGCCGAGGCGATCCTCACGGAGAGCCGTCGGCGACGCAACGCCTGGCTGGCCGACCTGGCCGAAGGGCTGACCGAGGAGGAATGGGCGCTGGTCCGTGCGGCCGCGCCCGCGCTCTACAAGCTCGCCCACCTCTGACCCGACCGCACCGCCCGGCCCGCGGCCCGCCCGCGGACGACATCCCACGGCACCCGGAAGAAGGAGTACCGCATCACCGCAGGAACGAAGAGCATCACCAGCCGCGCGGGGGCACACCTGCCCGCCACCGCGCCCCGAGGGGAGAACCACGTGACACCGCCGGCCGCAGCCAGCGCCGCCGCCACCCGTACCGACGACCTCACCGCAGCCGCGACAGCCGCGAGCGCTGCCGCCGCCGAGAGCCAGGCACCCGCCCCCGTGGGCCTGCCCGGCACCGGCGACGACGACCCCTGCGAACGCCCCGCGGCGGCTCCCACCGCCGCGTCCGCCCCCGCACCGGGGAGCCCCACCGGGGCGAGATTCACCCGGCCCGGGGGGATGTTCTCCTCCCTGCGGATCCGTAACTACCGCTACTACTTCGTCGGCCAGGTGGTCTCCAACACCGGCACCTGGATGCAGCGCATCGCCCAGGACTGGCTGGTGCTCAGCCTCACCGGCAGCCCGTTCGCGGTCGGCGTGACCACCGCGATGCAGTTCCTGCCGATGCTGCTGCTGGGCCTGTTCGGCGGCGTGCTCGCCGACCGGATGCCCAAGCGCCGGCTGCTGATCGCCACCCAGGGCGCGATGGGCCTGCTCGCCGCGGGCCTCGCGGTGCTCACCGTCACCGGCGTCGTGACGGCGGGTCACGTCTACCTGTTCGCACTGCTGCTGGGCCTGGTGACCGTGGTCGACAACCCGGCCCGGCAGGTCTTCGTCAGCGAGATGGTCCCGCCCAAGGACCTCGCCAACGCGGTCAGCCTGAACGCCGCCAACTTCCAGACCGCCCGGCTGGTCGGCCCGGCCGTGGCCGGCCTGCTGATCGCCGCGGTCGGCAGCGGCTGGGCGTTCGCGGTGAACGCGCTGTCCTTCGCCGCGGTCATCGGTGGCCTGCTGGCGATGCGCGAGAGCGAACTGCGCCCGACCGCGCCGATCGCCCGGCAGCGCGGCCAGCTCCGCGAGGGCCTGCGCTACGTCCGCGAGCGGCCGGAGCTGCTCTGGCCCATGGTGCTGGCCGGGTTCATCGGGACCTTCGGGTTCAACTTCCCGACCCTGCTCGCCGGCTTCGCGTCCCACACCTTCCACGTGGGCGCCGGCGAGTACGGGCTGCTGAACACCGCGATGGCGGTCGGCTCGCTGACCGGCGCGCTGCTGGCGGCCCGGCGCGGCGCGCCGCGGCTGCGGCGGCTGGTCGGTGCGGCACTGGCCTTCGGCGCCCTGGAGGTGCTGGCCGCGTTCGCACCCGGCTACTGGACCTTCGCCGTCCTGCTGACTCTGATCGGCGTCTTCGGCCTGACCTTCAACACCTCCGTCAACTCGGCGCTCCAGCTGGCCACCGAGCCCGAGATGCGCGGCCGCGTGATGGGCCTGCTGGTCCTCGTCTTCACCGGCGGCACCCCGATCGGCGCCCCGCTGGTCGGCTGGGTCACCGACCAGTACGGCCCGCGACTGGGCCTGCTGGCCTGCGGCCTGGTCTCGGCGGCGGCCGCCGCCGTGGTCGCCGCCGTGCTGGCCCGCGCCGCCGGCCTGAAGGTCCGGGTCGACCTGCACCCGGCCGCCGGCAGCCGGGTGGTCGCGGTGGTGCCCCGCACGCTGCCCAGGCGCGAGCTGGCCACCGCCTGCTGACCGGCGCCGCTCGCCGCACCGCGGGGGGGCGCGCGCCCCCCCCCCAGGCGCGCCCCCCCTCGTCGTCCTCCCGCACCGGGCCGTCCACCCGCACCCGTCGCCGTCACTGCCGTCGCCAGTGCCGTCGCCAGCGCCGTCGCCGTCGCCGTCGCCGTCGCCGGGCAGCGATACCGGCCTCCGCCTGCTGCCCGAAGCCCGACGCCCGGAGCCCGACGCCCGAAGCCCGCCGCCCGGCTCCCGACGCCCGGAGCCCGACGCCCGAAGCCCGCTCAGACCTTGAGCCGGGTCGTGGCGGCCGCCGCGTCCCGCAGGGCCACCGAGGGTGCCGCCACGGCGCGCGGCGGGGTGTCCACGGCCTCCGGCGAGGCGGTGGCGTTCCACTGCGGCCTGGCCTCGCCGGGGCCGTCCTTGGCCAGCCGGACGGCCTGCCGGTCGCCCGCCCGGCGCAGCACGATCCTCGCCCCGTCCGCGGAGTCCGGGTCGAGCCAGACCTCGTTGCCGTCGAACGAGCAGTCCAGCACGGCGATGTCGTCCGGTTTGCCGTCCGGGGTGGCGCGGAAGGCCACACCGGCCTTCCGATAGCCCGTCAGCCGGCACCGGCTGATCGTCACGCTCTCGCCGGCCAGCTGGTGTTTGGCGGTGACGACGGCGTAGTCGGACCGCCCGGCCGCGTCGATCAGCAGGCCGTCGAAGACGGTGCCGCGGTCGCGGCCCAGCGCGTGCACCGCCAGGCCCCCCGCGGCGTTGCCGTAGAGCACGCCGGGGCCGTAGTCGAAGTCGTTGAGGTAGGCGCCGTGTTCGATGCCCCAGCCGCCGTTGTGGTAGGCGACGAAGGGTCCGACGGTGTGGTGGTGCTGGGCGTTGAGCCAGACGAAGATGCCGTTCCGGGCGTTGTTGTGGGCGAGGCAGCGCTCGAAGGTCCACACGCCCTCGCTGGTCTCCGGCCACTCGTAGCCGGAGGCCCCGGTGGCGCCCTGCACGCCGACGGCCACGCAGTCGCGGGCGGTGCCCCCGGTGCCGGCGCCGAGCGCGAAGCCGGTCAGCCGGTAGCCGCGCTCGGCGGGCTCGTAGACCGTGCGGGAGGCCACGCAGGAGTCGTAGGTGATGTCGTCGGACGGCGTCTGCGGGGTGCGGGTGTCCACCGGCCCGTCCCACCAGTAGGCGTCCTCCCAGGTCTGGTGGCTGATGCAGCTGCGGAAGGTGATGCCGTGGCTGGCGTGCGGCACGAAGGCGTGGCTGCCGGTGTCGCGGACCACGACGCCCTCCACGACGGTGCCGCGGGAGGCGTCGCCGAGCATGTGGAAGTGCAGGCCGTAGCGGCCGAGCACGGGCTCGGTGACCCGGGCCCCCGCGAAGGTGTCCTTGCCGGGCGTGCGCGGCCCGAGCCAGCGCAGTGCCGCGTGCCGGACGTCGGCCCGGCGGGAGCTGGTGACGTGCACGTGGGCACGGCCCTGGGCGGTGCCCTCGACCCGGACGCTGCGGGTGAGGTTCAGCACCTCGGCGCCGAGCGCGAGGCCGGCGCCGACGGCGACCCTCGGGTGGGCGTTCGCGAGCGGGGCGGTCAGCGTGACCGTCCGGCCGTCGACCCGTCCGATCGTGCACAGATCGTATCGGGTGGAGAAGTCGTCGCCCTCGGGGGGTCCGGTGGGCGTCACCGCGAGCTCGTCGCCCGCCTGCCAGCCGGCGGGGACGGCGGCCAGGGTGATCGCCGTGTCGCCGGCCCGCAGTGCGGTCGCCGCCCGCACCCAGGCGGTCTTGGCGGCGCCGTCGAGCCGGAGGTAGCCGGCGCCGGTCACCCAGAGCCCGGTGTCCGTACCGGCCACCGTCATGCCGCCGCCCACGAAGCTCCGTTCGTCCACGGAGGGAAAGTGCAGGGTGTGCACCGCACTGCCCGCCGGGGCGAGCGCGAGGGTGCCGCGGACCTCGACGTTCCCGGCCGAGGCCAGGGTCAGGCTGCGCTCGGGGGCGAAGACCAGGGAGCCCCCGGGCTCGATCAGCAGCGAGGCCACGGCGGCGTCGGTGTCGAGCAGCACCCGGTCGGAGATCCTGACGGCGGTTCGGGCGCCAGGCACCGCGCCGCCCCAGCCGCCCGCGTCGGACCAGCGGCGGCCCGTCAGGTCGAGCGGGGAGGGCGAGGGGCTCCCGGCCTCCGGAAGGCCCCCGGGGCGGCTCTCCGCGGCCGTGGAGGGCCCGCCGGCGGGGTGCGGGAGCGGCGGCACGGCGGCCTCGCCGGAGACCAGCGTGCGGCGGATCAGCTCCTCGCCGCCGACCGCCGCCAGGACGACCGGCACGGCGAGCCAGCCGAGCAGCCGCCGCCACCCCCCCCCCCGGCGCGGGACCTGCGGCCCCGGCACGCCGGCCGGCGGCACGGCACGGTGCTTCATGATCGGCAAGCCCTCCCCCGGGGCCGCGGCCGGCCCCGCCGCCTGAAGCATAAACAAGCGGCTTTGCATTCAAGGGGATTGTGCGGAAGCGGCCGGACGCGATCACAATCGCCGGGAAAAATCGATCATGAATTCATTCAAGATCACGCGTGATCGGCGTCACACATGTTTGCGGTTTGAACTTAAGTCTGTCTAATGTCCTCCCACGTTCGTGGTCACACGGACCCAGTCGCCCCGAACGCCGAGTCCTGCCGGCGGGCCGGCTGGCAAAGCGAAACGCACTTCGGCAGGGGCGGGGGAACCAGGTAAGTCGCCCGGGACCGGTCCAGCACCGGTCCTCGGCTTGGGGTGAAGCCGCATGCGCGGACACGTCGGATTCCGACGTGCCCGTAGCTGCGGCCGGGCAACTCCAGCCCGAATCCGACAGCTCACCTCGCAGGCGTGGGAGAGGAACGCTGTTTCATGCTGTCCATCAACTCCAAGCGCACCCGCCGCCTGCTCGCCACCACCGGCGTCGTCGGCATCGGCCTCTCGATCCCGTGCCTGACCGCCGGCACCGCGAACGCCGCCTCGGTCGCCACCTGGGACAAGGTCGCCCAGTGCGAGTCCTCGGGCAACTGGTCGATCAACACCGGCAACGGTTTCTACGGCGGCCTGCAGTTCACCTCCAGCACCTGGGCGGCCTACGGCGGCCACACCTACGCCCCGCAGGCGAACCAGGCCACCAAGGACCAGCAGATCGCCATCGCCGAGAAGGTGCTCGCCGACCAGGGCCCCGGCGCCTGGCCCGTCTGCTCCATCCAGGCCGGTCTGACCAAGGGCGGCCCCGCCCCGGCGATCAACCCCGGCGGCACCGCCGCCGCCCCGGCCCCGGCCGCTCCGGCCGCCAGCACCCCGGCCGCCAAGCCCGCCGCCCCGAGCACCGGCTCCACCGCCTCGCAGGACGCCAAGCCCGCCCAGAGCGGCAAGTCCTGGAAGCAGCACCGCTCCTGGGGCCACAGCGGCACCTACACTGTGAAGGCCGGCGACTGGCTGTCCAGCATCGCCACCGCCAACCACGTGCAGGGCGGCTGGCAGAAGCTCTACGACCTGAACAAGTCCGTCCTGACCGAGGGCCCGGACTCGATCTACCCGGGCCAGAAGCTGTCGCTGGGCGGCTCCGCCACCGCGCAGAGCGGCGCCGCGCAGACCGCCGCCAAGCCGGCCACCACGGCCGCCCCGGCCGCGGCCACCACCACCACGACCGCCGCCAAGGCCGTCACCGGCTCCAAGGCCGCCGCGGTCAACTTCGCCCTGTCGAAGGTCGGCCAGGCGTACATCTACGGTGGCACGGGCAACGGCGGCTGGGACTGCTCCGGCCTGACCCAGGCGGCCTACAAGGCGGCCGGCATCGCGATCCCGCGCGTCGCCGCCGACCAGGCCGACTTCTCCACCCGCGTCTCGCTGGACAACCTGCAGCCGGGCGACCTGCTGTTCTGGTCCAACAACGGTTCCAACTCGGGCGTCTACCACGTCGGCATGTACGTGGGCGACGGCAAGTACGTCGAGGCGGCCAACCCGAGCGCCGGTGTCCGCACCCAGACCATCGCGAACTGGGCCCCGGACTTCGCCGGCCGGATCTGACCCGTACCGAGGTCGAACCCCTCTCCACCGAAGCCCCCGGGGCTGGCCGCTCGGCCCCGGGGGCTTCGGCCTGCCCTCGCGCGGACGGCGGCGGACGCCCTATCCTCCTGACGGACCCGAGGAGAGGGAGCCACCATGGCGAAGGTCACCGTCACCCTGGACGCCGACCAGGCGATCGAGGTGATGCTGCTGTCCGGCACGCGCAGCCCGCAGGACGCGATCGAGCTCGTCGTCCTGGACTACCTGGCCCGCGGCCGGCGCACCGAGGCAAGGGCCGGCGAGGCCGCCGACGCCCACCGCACCGGGGAGCCGCCGCACCGCGCCCAGGAGGGCTGAGGACTCGCGCCTGATCGGACGCAACGACGGGGCGGCCCCGGAGAGTTGACTCTCCGGGGC
>NZ_JBHWBW010000375.1:0-7793 GCF_042735675.1 Kitasatospora sp. NPDC059571 | reverse complement strand
CCCCGTTTACCTCCCCCGCCCCCCCCCTCCAACACCCCCCCCCACCGGGGCGGCCGCTTCTGTGGTGAAACCCCCCCCGCCACTGGCGGGCGCGGGCCCGGCCGCCCGCGCCGGCGGCGGGCTGCTCCGGTGCGGGGGCGGCGGGTGCGGTGGCCGCGGTGCGCGGCGAGGGCCGCGGGGCGAGCCGTAGGTGGCCCTCGCCGTCCGGCAGGGCGGGGCGCGGCGCCCCGGACTTCTCCCCGATGTCGGCGGGGGAGCGGTCGGGGCCGGGTGCGGCGATCCGCAGGGTCGACTCGCCGATCCGGACGAGCTCGCCCTCGGCGAGCTCGGCGGCCTCGTCGCGCAGGAACCGGCCGTCCAGCCGGGTGCCGTTGGTGGAGCCCAGGTCGCGGACGGTGATCCGGCCGTCGGCGAGGTGCACGGACAGGTGCAGCCGGGAGACGTCGGGGTCGTCCAGCGGGACGTCGGCGTCGCTGGAGCGGCCGACCCTGACCTCGTCGCCGTGCAGCCGGTGCACGCCGCCGGCGTCGGGGCCGCCGACGACCCGCAGCTCGGCGGTGGCGGGCGCCCCGGCGGGGTCGGTGTCCGGGTCGGGCTCGCCGAGGGCGAGCACGGCGCCGTCGACCAGCGGCGGGCTGCCCAGCAGGGCGCGGTCGTCGAGCGGCTCGGCCCCGGCGTAGAGCTGCGCCTGGGTCGCCGAGCGCGGTCCGCGCACCCCGGCGGCGCCCGCGAGCGCCCCCGCGACGGCGCCCAGCTCCGTGCCGGCAGGGGCCGTGACCAGCACGTCCGTGGCCGGTCCGGCGCCTGCCGGCCCGCTGCGCGGTCGAAGGACGGTCAGCCGGATCTGCATCTCGCCCAGGTCCCTTCTGCACACGTGTGGTGCCTGCCATCCTGCCACCCTGGGCCGACGGTCCGGGCACGGTACCGGATTTGACGATCTTGCGATCATCCCAGGGGCGGCCCCGACGATACGTCAGCCCCGTCACCCCCTAGGGGATGCCCCCGAGAGTTCCGCCCAGCGCGCCGGGCGCTCGCCTCGGCAAGCGCCCCGGGCACCGTTAGAGTTTGCGAAAACGTGGGTCTCGTCCGTCCGGTCCCGGGCGGCGGGCCGGGCGACTAGGAGTCACAGGTGCGGCCGGTCGGCAGCAAGTATCTGATCGAGGAGAGCCTCGGGCGCGGGGCCACCGGTACGGTCTGGCGCGGCCGGGTCCGCGACGACGTCGCCGTCCCCGGGCTGGAGCCGGGCCAGGCGGTCGCGGTCAAGGTGCTGCGCGAGGAGCTGGCGGCCGACCCGGACGTGGTGATGCGCTTCCTGCGGGAGCGCTCCGTGCTGCTCCGGCTCACCCACCCGAACATCGTCCGGGTCCGCGACCTGGTGGTCGAGGGCGAGCTGCTGGCCCTCGTGATGGACCTCGTGCAGGGCCCGGACCTGTTCCACTACCTGCGTTCGAACGGCCCGTTCAGCCCGATCGCGGGCGCCCTGCTGATGGCGCAGGTCGCGGACGCGCTGGCGGTCAGCCACGCGGACGGCGTGGTGCACCGCGACCTCAAGCCGGCCAACGTGCTGCTGGCCACCACGCTCTCCGGCGACGGCACCGAGCAGATGCACCCGATGCTGACCGACTTCGGCATCGCCCGCCTCGCGGACTCCCCGGGCATCACGCGCACCCACGAGTTCGTCGGCACCCCCGCGTACGTCGCGCCGGAGTCGGCGGAGGGCCGCCCGCAGACCGCCGCGGTGGACGTCTACGGCGCCGGCATCATGCTCTACGAGCTGGTCACCGGCCGTCCGCCGTTCCAGGGCGACGGGCCGCTGGCGGTCCTGCAGGCGCACCTCGCGCAGGAGCCGGAGCGGCCGCGCTCGATGCCGGACCCGCTCTGGACGGTGATCGAGCGCTGCCTGCGCAAGAACCCGGCCGAGCGGCCCACCGCCACCTCGCTCGGGCAGGCGCTGCGGGTGGTCGCGGCCGGGATCGGGGTGCACTCCTCGCCCGCCGCGGTGGAGGCCGCGCTCGCCGTCGGCGCGCTGCTGGTGCCGGACCCGGCGCTGGCCGCCGCCGCCCCGACGCCGACCGTCACCTCGGTGCCGACCGGCGCCGCCGACGCCACCCAGGTGCTGCCCTCGCGCGGCTTCGACCCGGCCGCCGCGACGCAGGTCATGGGGATGGCGGCCGCCCCCGGCGGGGCCCCGGAGGACCGCACCCGGGTGATGCCGCCGATGCCGCCCGCCGCGCCGGGCCAGGGCGCCGGGAGCCCGGAGTCGCCGCACCCGTGGCAGACCCAGCTGCGCGCGGCCCGCGACCGGAACCAGCAGACCGAGATCGGCTACTTCGACCCGGAGGAGCTGAGCCGCCCGCAGGTGGCCCCGCAGCCGTACCAGGCGGGCGGCCGTGGCCCCGCCCGTCCGCAGCAGCAGCAGCCCCCGCAGCCCCCGCAGAACGGCTACGGGGGCCCGCAGCAGGGCGGTGGGCAGCGCGGCGGCTACGACCGCCGCCCGCCGGTCGCCCCGCCGCCGTACCAGGCCCGCCAGGCTCCGCAGGGGTACCAGCAGGCGCCGGGCTACCAGCAGCCGCAGCAGCAGCCCTACCGGCAGGCCGCGCCTGCCCCGCAGGCGTACCCGCCGCCGCAGCCGCCCGCGCCGGCCCCCGCCCGCCGGCCGGAGCCCGCGCCGCAGCGCCGCACCGAGCCCGCGCCGCAGCGACGCGAGCCGGCCCCGGCCCGCGAGCCGCGGCCGCGCAGCCGGAACCGGATGTACATCCCGGGCCTGGGCTGCCTGAAGGGCTGCCTGATGGTGCTGCTGATCCTGGGCATCGCCGCGGTCGCGCTCTGGAACTTCACCGACCTGCCGGTGTACTGGCACAACGTGCAGCACTGGTTCGGGGACGTCAGCGACTGGATCAACAAGGCGACCGGCAAGGGCTGATCTGACGGTCCGACAGGCGGCGGTTTTGGCGCTTTGTCGACAATTCACAAATTTCCCGTCAAAAGGTGCCCCCTCCGAGGCCTCCGGCGTCCCCCGGAGGCCTCCCGGACGCGTAGGTTGGTCGCTGAGCACCGACCTACCGAGCCCACGGAGCAGCATTGGCACGCAAGATCGGCAGCCGCTACACCGTCCACCAGGTGATCGGCCGGGGTTCTGCCGGCACCGTGTGGCTCGGCGAGGGCCCGGACGGGCCGGTGGCCGTCAAGTTGCTGCGCGAGGACCTGGCCTCCGACCAGGTGCTGGTCGGGCGCTTCGTCCAGGAGCGGTCCGCGCTGACCGGCCTCGACCACCCCCGCGTGGTCGGCGTGCACGACATGGTCGTGGACGGCGACGACCTGGCCCTGGTGATGGACCTCGTGCAGGGCACCGACCTGCGCACCCGCCTGGAGCGCGACGGGGTGCTCAGCCCGCTGCACGCGGCCTCGGTGATCGCGGACGTCGCCGACGGCCTGGCGGCCGCGCACGCCGCCGGCATCGTGCACCGCGACGTCAAGCCCGAGAACGTGCTGCTCGACCTCGCCGCCCCGCCCGGCCCCGGCGGCGCCCCCCGCGCCAAGCTCACCGACTTCGGCATCGCCCGACTGGTCGACGCCCCGCGCCGGACCCGCGCCACCCGCATCATCGGCACCCCCGACTACCTCGCCCCGGAGATCATCGAGGGCCTGGAGCCGCGCGCCGCCGTCGACATCTACGCCCTCGCCACCGTGCTGTACGAGCTGCTGGTCGGCCACACGCCCTTCGGCGGCGGCCACACCGGCGCCGTGCTGCGCCGGCACGTCACCGAGAACGTCCCGCCGGTGGCCGGCATGCCGGAGGGCCTGTGGCGGATCATCTCCGAGTGCCTGGCGAAGGCGCCCGCCTCCCGGCTGCGCGCCGCCGAGCTCGCCAGCCGGCTCCGCGACCAGCTGCCGATCCTGGCCGGGCTGCCGCCGCTGGCCGTCCCGGCGCAGCGGGCCCCGGTCGAGGACGTGCTCACCCCGGGCGAGGCGGTGTACGCGGAGGCCGACACCGGCACCGGCACCCACCGCCGCCGGCGCGGCCCGGCGGTGCCCCTGGTGCCCGCCCCCTCGCCGGACTCGACCCGCGACACCCACACCAGCATGCGCCGCCCGTCCGCCCAGGAGCTGGCCTCCTACGCCGCCGAGTCGCGCGCCCAGCGCACCGGCGCGGCCCCGGTCACCAGCCACCGGCGCCGCAAGCTGGTGCGCCGCCGGCGGATGGCCGCGGTGCTGATCGCCCTGGTGCTGCTGCTGGCCGGCGCCGCCGCCGCGTACAGCGCCTTCGCCGCGGAGCCGCCCGCTGGCGGCGCGCACGCGCTGCTCCGGCAGGCCGCCGCGGAGGCCGGGCCCCCGGTGTAGCCGCACGGTCTCCACGAACCATTACCCTTGAGGCGTGGCAGCCGTCGATCCTTCCGAAGAGCTCAAGAACCTCGAGACGACCATGGGGTCGATCGAGGCCGTCCTCGACCTGGACAAGATCCGGGCCGACATCGAACGCCTCGAGGAGGAGGCAGCCGCGCCCGACCTGTGGAACGACGTGGCGAACGCCCAGAAGGTCACCAGCCGGCTCTCCTTCCTGCAGGGCGAGCTGCGGAAGGTCTCGACCCTGCGCAGCCGGGTCGAGGACCTGGCGGTCCTCTTCGAGCTGGCCGAGGCCGAGAACGACGCGGACACCCGGGCCGAGGCCGAGAACGAGCTGGAGTCGGTCAAGAAGGCCGTCCAGGAGCTCGAGGTCCGCACCCTGCTGTCCGGCGAGTACGACGCGCGTGAGGCGCTGGTCAACATCCGCGCCGAGGCGGGCGGCGTCGACGCCGCCGACTTCGCCGAGCAGCTGATGCGGATGTACCTGCGCTGGGCCGAGCGGCACGGGTACCCGACCGAGGTCTACGACACCTCGTACGCGGAGGAGGCCGGCATCAAGTCCGCGACCTTCACCGTGAAGTCGCCGTACGCCTACGGCACCCTCTCCGTCGAGCAGGGCACCCACCGCCTGGTGCGCATCTCGCCCTTCGACAACCAGGGCCGCCGGCAGACCTCGTTCGCCGGCGTCGAGGTGCTCCCGGTCGTCGAGCAGTCCGACCACGTCGACATCGACGAGGGCGAGCTGCGGGTGGACGTCTACCGCGCCTCCGGCCCCGGCGGCCAGGGCGTCAACACCACCGACTCCGCGGTGCGCATCACCCACCTCCCGACCGGCATCGTGGTCTCCTGCCAGAACGAGCGGTCGCAGATCCAGAACAAGGCCTCGGCGATGAACGTCCTCCAGGCCAAGCTGCTGGAGCGGCGCCGCCAGGAGGAGAAGGCCGCGATGGACGCCCTCAAGGACAGCGGCAGCTCCTGGGGCAACCAGATGCGCTCGTACGTGCTGCACCCGTACCAGATGGTCAAGGACCTGCGCACCGAGCACGAGGTCGGCAACCCGCAGGCGGTGCTGGACGGCGACATCGACGGCTTCATCGAGGCGGGCATCCGCTGGCGCAAGCAGCGGGAGACCGCGAGCTGAGCGCCGCGCCCGCGCCGGGCGTGAACGAAGGGCCCCGGAGCTCCGGCTCCGGGGCCCTTCGGGCGTCTTGGGGGTCAGGCGAGCGCCTGTCGGGCGATGAGTGCCACCGCGAAAAGCGCCGCGAGCAGCGCCAGCAGCGTGGCCGGGGTCAGCGCGGCGAACGGCCCCTGCTGCTCGCGCAGCCTGGCGCGGTTGGCCCGGCACACCGGGCACCGGCCCTCGCTCACGCGGCCGTTGCAGTTGGCGCACACCAGATGGTCGCAGGTCATGCGATCTCCTCCTTGCTCACTGCAAACGCACCGGAAGGGCCGATGGTTCCGCCCTTCCCTCCACTGTGCCAGGTCCCGGGGTGCTCGGCGCCCGCAGCGCGGGGCTTCCCGGTGCCAACTGTGAGATAGATCGCACGGATCCGGCAGTCGTTTTACGGACAGATCGGATCAATTCCTGTCGAAACAACGGTCAGTACTCGACCGGCCACTGCGGGTCGGCGGCGGGTTCGCGTATGGTCCCAGACCTGGAGCGGTGGGGGAGGATGCCGTTCCTACCGCTGCTGCCCGGCCAGGGGCAGTGGGCGGCTCCACCTAGGATGGCCTCCGTGATGCAGCCGTGATCAGATTCGACAACGTCTCCAAGACCTATCCCAAGCAGAACCGCCCTGCCCTGGACAACGTCTCGCTGGAGATCGAGAAGGGCGAGTTCGTCTTCCTGGTCGGGTCCTCCGGCTCGGGCAAGTCGACCTTCCTGCGGCTGTGCCTGCGCGAGGAGCGGCCGAGCACCGGTGCGGTGCACGTGCTCGGCAAGGACCTCGGCAAGCTGTCCAACTGGAAGGTGCCGCACATGCGGCGCCAGCTGGGCACGATCTTCCAGGACTTCCGCCTGCTGCCGAACAAGACCGTCGCGCAGAACGTCGGGTTCGCGCTGGAGGTCATCGGCAAGCCGCGCAGCGCCATCAACAAGGTGGTGCCCGAGGTGCTCGACCTGGTCGGCCTCGGCGGCAAGGAGGACCGGATGCCCGGCGAGCTGTCCGGTGGTGAGCAGCAGCGCGTGGCGATCGCGCGCGCCTTCGTGAACCGCCCGATGCTGCTGATCGCGGACGAGCCCACCGGAAACCTCGACCCGCAGAACTCCGTCGGCATCATGAAGCTGCTCGACCGGATCAACCGCACCGGCACCACGGTGCTGATGGCCACCCACGACCAGGCCATCGTCGACCAGATGCGCAAGCGCGTGATCGAACTCGACAAGGGGCTGCTGGTCCGCGACCAGGCCCGCGGTGTGTACGGCTACCAGAGCTAGCACGTCGCCGTAACGCCTGACCGCCCTGCCTGCATCGACCCCGGATTGAGAAGAGAAGCATGCGCGCCCAGTTCGTCCTGTCGGAGATCGGAGTCGGTCTCCGCCGCAACCTGACGATGACCATCGCCGTCATCGTCAGTGTCGCGCTCTCCCTCGCCCTCGCCGGTGGCAGCCTCCTGGTCCGCGACCAGGTCAACTCCATGAAGGGGTACTGGTACGACAAGGTCGAGGTGAGCATCTCCTTCTGTACGAAGTTCGATGCCCCGGCCTCCGCCCAGTGCGCCGCGGGTGCCGCCACCCAGCAGCAGGTCGAGGACGTCAAGGCCCAGCTCGACAAGATGACGACGCTGGTGCAGAAGGCGACGCTGGAGTCCTCCACCGAGGCGTACAAGCACTGGAAGGAGTCGAACCCGGACAACCCGCTGCTCGCGGCGGTCGGTCCGGAGGCGATGCCCCAGTCCTGGCGGGTCAAGCTCAACGACCCGACCAAGTACGACGTCATCCAGAGCGCCTTCGCCGGCAAGCCCGGCGTGAAGTCGGTCGACGACCAGCGCCGCATCCTGGAGAACCTGTTCGGCCTGCTGAACGGCCTCCAGACCGCCGCCTTCGTGATCATGGTGCTGATGCTCTTCGTGGCGCTGCTGCTGATCGTGAACACCGTCCGGGTGTCCGCCTTCAGCCGGCGGCGCGAGACCGGCATCATGCGCCTGGTCGGTGCGTCCAACTTCTACGTGCAGATGCCGTTCATCGCGGAGGCCGCGGTCTCCGCCCTGCTCGGCGCGATCATGGCCTCCGGCCTGCTCCTGCTCGGCCACTTCTTCGTCCAGCACTGGCTGGCCAAGCGGGTGCTGTTCATCCAGTTCATCGGCCTGTCCTCGGTGCTCACGGTGATCCCGCTGCTGATCGTGGTCGGCATGGTGATGGCCGGCATCGCGGCGTTCTTCACCCTCCGCAAGTACCTCAAGGTCTGACCCCGGCACGGCACGCGGCCCCGGACGGCACTGCGCCGTCC
>NZ_JBHWBW010000374.1:0-7855 GCF_042735675.1 Kitasatospora sp. NPDC059571 | reverse complement strand
GCCGACGCGGCCGTCCCCGCCGGGCGCGTCGCCGTGGTCGGCGCCCGGTGGGCGGCTGCGGGGGCGCCGGCCGCGGGTGCCGGGGCGCCGTCCGCCGGCGAACGCCCCGCGGGCGCCGGTGCGGCGGCCGCTGCCGCGGGCCCCCGGGTCCCTGCGGGCACCGCCGGGTGAGCGGATTGCGGACAACTCCGGGCCGCCCGGCACGCAATCCGGTGCGGCTCTTGATTGCCCGTTACTTCTGGTGAATCGTCAACAAGACCGGCGAAACCGCTCCTTGATAACAGAACGGCAACGGAACTGTCCTGGTTCCGCACGCGCTGGGGATCGGTCTCACATCTCAATATGATGCGTCGGGTCCACACATGTGCAGCGGTGTCACAGGGGGCACCGCTTTGCAGGGCGGGCGGCCATCGGCAGAGCCCGGCCCGGAGGGATCACTCATGTTCCACATGCAGAAGCGGGCTGTCTCCCGCATAGCTACTGTCATGCTCGCGTCCGGAATGGCCGTCTCCGGCGGTCTCTTCGCGGCCGGTGCGGCCTCCGCCGACAACGGCGCGGGGATCACTGCCACGCTGCAGCCGACGCTGCTGAGCGGGTCGGTCGACACCGGCGGCGGCCACGTGATCCAGGGCGGCCTGTTCACGCTGAAGACCGACGACGGCAAGTACATCCAGACGTACTGCATCGACATCGACCACGGCGTGGCCATCAAGGACAAGGTCCACTACCAGGAGTCCGACTGGGCCTCCAGCTCCCTCGGCGCCCCCGGCAAGGCCGAGGCGGCGGGCAAGATCCGCTGGATCCTGGAGCACTCCTACCCGAAGCTCTCCCTCGACGCGGTGAAGACCGCCGCCGGGATCACGGGCGACTTCACCAAGGAGGACGCGGCCGCCGGCACCCAGGCGGCGATCTGGCGCTACTCCGACAACAAGACCGCCGCCACCCCGCTCGACCACGAGGCCAAGCAGCTCACCGAGTACCTCGCGGGCAGCAAGAACACCGGCATCCCGGCGGAGCCCAAGCCCTCGCTGGACCTCGACCCGGCCTCGGTGAGCGGCAAGTCGGGCACCAAGCTCGGCCCGTTCAAGCTCAACAGCGGCGCCGACGAGGTCAAGCTCTCCGTCTCCGGCGACACCTCCGGCGGCAAGGTCAAGCTCCTCGACAAGGACGGCAAGGCCGTCACCGACCTCAAGGGCCCGATCGCCAAGGACACCCAGCTCTTCCTGGACGTCCCCGCCGGCACCGCGGCCGGCTCGGCGACCGTCAACGCCAGCGCCACCACGACCGTCCCCACCGGCCGGGTGTTCCTCAGCGTCGGCTACACCCCGGAGAAGCACAGCCAGACCATGATCCTGGCGGGCTCCGACGAGCTGACCACCGCCAAGAGCGCCAAGGCCACCTGGACGCAGGCCAAGGGCCCGCTGCTGCAGGCCTCCGCCAAGGTCGACTGCACCCAGAACGGTGTCCAGGTCACCCTCACCAACACCGGTGACCAGGACGCCACGGTCACCGTGACCCCCGGCAAGAGCACCGCCGTCCCGGCCGGCAAGACCGTGACCGTGCTCGTCCCGGTCGCCGAGGACGCCAGCTACGACATCAAGGTGACCGGCCCCGGCCTCACCCAGGAGTTCAAGGGCGTCCTGGACTGCAAGACCAGCAGCACCACCGGCGGCGGCACCCCGTCCGGCTCGCCGACCCCGACCCCGACCGGCACCGGCTCGACCACGGGCGGCGGCCTGGCCTTCACCGGTGGCGGCGGTGAGACCCCGATCATCGCCGGTGTCGCCGGCGCCCTCCTGCTGGCCGGCGGTGGCGCCGTCTTCGCCCTGCGCCGCCGCGGCCGCCACGGCCGCACCTCGGCCTGACCCGGCCTCTCCGGGTGTGAGCCGTAGCCACGGCTCCGCCACCTGAACCCGGCCCCGCCCCCGTCGAGCGCGCTTCCGAGCGCGGGGGGCGGGGCCGGGTGCGTTCCCGCAGGTCGGCGGCGGGCGTTCGGGGCGGCGGGCCCGGTGCGGCACAATGGAAGGCTGCAAGCCGAATACTCACGACGACGCCGGAGCGATCTCACGTGGCGGAATACATCTACACCATGCGCAAGGTGCGCAAGGCACACGGCGACAAGGTCATCCTTGACGACGTGACGCTGTCCTTCCTCCCCGGGGCGAAGATCGGCGTCGTCGGCCCCAACGGCGCAGGCAAGTCCACCGTGCTGCGGATGATGGCCGGCCTCGACCAGCCCTCCAACGGCGATGCCTTCCTCTCCCCGGGCTACACCGTCGGCATGCTCCAGCAGGAGCCCCCGCTCGACGAGTCCAAGACCGTCCTGGAGAACGTCGAGGACGGCGTCAAGGAGATCAAGGGCAAGCTCAACCGGTTCAACGAGATCGCCGAGCTGATGGCGACCGACTACTCCGACGCGCTGCTCGATGAGATGGGCAAGCTCCAGGAGGACCTGGACCACGCCAACGCCTGGGACCTCGACGCCCAGCTGGAGCAGGCCATGGACGCCCTGGGCTGCCCGCCCGGCGACTGGCCGGTCACCAAGCTCTCCGGTGGCGAGCGCCGCCGCGTCGCGCTCTGCAAGCTCCTCCTCGAGGCGCCCGACCTGCTGCTGCTCGACGAGCCCACCAACCACCTCGACGCCGAGTCGGTGAACTGGCTGGAGCAGCACCTGGAGAAGTACGCGGGCACCGTCGTCGCGGTCACCCACGACCGGTACTTCCTGGACAACGTCGCCCAGTGGATCCTGGAGCTCGACCGCGGCCGGGCCTTCCCCTACGAGGGCAACTACTCCACCTACCTGGAGACCAAGCAGTCCCGTCTCAAGGTCGAGGGCCAGAAGGACGCCAAGCGCGCCAAGCGGCTCAAGGAAGAGCTGGAGTGGGTCCGCTCCAACGCCAAGGGCCGCCAGGCGAAGTCCAAGGCCCGCCTCGCCCGCTACGAGGAGATGGCGGCCGAGGCCGACAAGATGCGGAAGCTGGACTTCGAGGAGATCCAGATCCCGCCGGGCCCGCGCCTGGGCAGCGTCGTCATCGAGGTCGACAACCTCAACAAGGCCTTCGGCGACAAGATCCTGATCGACGATCTGAGCTTCACCCTCCCGCGCAACGGCATCGTCGGCGTGATCGGCCCCAACGGCGCCGGCAAGACCACGCTGTTCAAGATGCTCCAGGGCCTGGAGACGCCGGACGGCGGCAACGTCAAGGTCGGCGAGACCGTCAAGATCAGCTACGTCGACCAGGGCCGGGCCAACATCGACCCGAAGAAGACCCTGTGGGAGGTCGTCTCCGACGGCCTCGACTGGATCAACGTCGGCCAGGTCGAGATGCCGTCCCGCGCCTACGTCTCCGCGTTCGGCTTCAAGGGCCCGGACCAGCAGAAGCCGGCCGGCGTGCTCTCCGGCGGTGAGCGCAACCGCCTCAACCTCGCGCTCACCCTCAAGCAGGGCGGCAACCTGCTGCTCCTCGACGAGCCGACCAACGACCTCGACGTCGAGACCCTCTCCTCGCTGGAGAACGCGCTCCTCGAGTTCCCCGGCTGCGCCGTGGTCATCTCCCACGACCGCTGGTTCCTGGACCGGGTCGCCACCCACATCCTCGCCTACGAGGGCGACAGCAAGTGGTTCTGGTTCGAGGGCAACTTCGAGTCCTACGAGAAGAACAAGATCGAGCGGCTCGGCGCGGACGCCGCCCGCCCGCACCGCGCCACCTACAAGAAGCTGACCCGCGGCTGACCGTCTGCGGACGGACAGCCGCCGGCAACGCCGGCGCAACAACGGACCGGCAGGCTGCCCCCAGCGGCGGCCTGCCGGCCCCGGCCCGCGCGAGTCATCGCGGGCAACCGAAAGCTGAGGAGAAGTTGGTGGCACGCCACATCTACGACTGCCCGATGCGGTGGTCCGACATGGACGCCTTCGGCCACGTCAACAACGTGGTCTTCCTGCGCTACCTGGAGGAGGCCCGGATCGACTTCATGTTCACCCAGGCCGCCGAGGCCGGCGCCGGGGAGTTCGCGGGCGGTTCCGTGGTGGCGCGGCACGAGATCGAGTACAAGCGGCCGCTGGTCCACCGCCCGGCCCCGGTGACCGTCGAGACCTGGGTCACCAAGATCGGCGGTGCCTCGCTGACCGTCTCCTACCAGATCAAGGACACCCACGACGACGGCACCGAGACGGTCTACGTCACGGCGTCGACCGTCGTCGTCCCCTACAACCTGGCCGAGGGCCGGCCGCGCCGGATCAGCCCGGTCGAGCGGCAGTTCCTGTCCCGCTTCATGGACGAGGCACCGGCCGCCGCCGTGGCCGCCGCCTGAGCCCCGTGGTGCCCCCGACCGTGAACCGAGCGACCTTGTCCGGCGGACCGGCCACCCTCCTCCTCGCCGAGAGCGACGGGGCGGCGGACCTGGCTGCCTTCCTCTCCCGCCTGCTCCGCTTCGACCGCGCGGCGGCGGTCCGGCTGAAGGCCGTGCGGGGCCCCGAGGGCCGCGACGTGCTGGCCGTGTTCGGCCGGCTGCCGCTCGGCTCGTCCGGCGCCATCGCGATCCGCACCGCCCGGCTGGGCACCGGCGGCGACGGCACGACCGGGTCCGACGCGGACCGGGAGGGGCCCGCCGGGTCGGCTCCCGAGATCGACATCGACGTCACCGTCTCCGCAGGGCAGCTGCTCGACGCGGTCGACGCCGCGAGCGGCCGGGTCGCCGTGCCCGCACCGGTCACCGGGCCGGCCTGGGCCGGGCTGCTGCCGCCCCGGGCGGGCTGGCGGCTGATCGGCGAGCCGCCGGTGATCGAGGTGTTCCCCGAGCTGATGGCCGGCGTGCGCGAGTTCCGCGAGCGCAGCGAGGCCGTGCCGGAGCACCACCGCTCCCGTCAGGTGCTGGACGCGCTGGCGGACGAGATCTGGTCCCGCCCGCTCACCGTGCTCCCGGAGCTGCCGCTGCGGGCCGTGCACGCCGCGTACGTCATCGGGTTCCTCAAGCCGGGTGCGCCGCTCACCGTGCACCGCGCGGGCGGCTGGCTGCGGCTCAGTGCCCCGGCCGGTTCCGTCGCCCTGCGCGGGGCGGCCGCCCCCGGGGCGGGTCTGGGCCTCAGCCCGCTGCGCTGAGGCCGCCCCGGCCCGCACGCCCGGTCGCCCGTGGCGGCCGGTCCGGAGTCGGGCCTGCCTGCGCGGCCACGGTGTTCAGCCCACGGTGTTGATCATCGAGGCCGCGGCGTAGGTCAGATAGTCCCAGAGCTGCCGCTCGGCGTCCTCCGGCAGCCCGAGCTCGTCCAGCGCCACCCGCATGTGCTTCAGCCAGGCGTCGTGCGCGGCCCGGTCGACGGCGAAGGGGGCGTGCCGCATCCGCAGCCGCGGGTGGCCGCGGTGCTCGCTGTACGTCCGCGGGCCGCCCCAGTACTGCATGAGGAAGAGCGCGAAGCGCTCCTCGGCGGGGCCGAGGTCCTCCTCCGGGTACATCGGCCGCAGCAGCTCGTCCTGGGCCACCCCCTGGTAGAAGCGGTGCACCAGTCGGCGGAACGTGGCCTCGCCGCCGATTGCGTCGAAGAAGGTCTCCTCGGGAAGCGTCTGCCGGGTCTCGTTCACCCGACCATGGTCGCAGACGGCCCAGGGGGTCGTACACCAGGACCATCGGCGTACGACCCCCTGCGGTGCCCCGGTGCGGCGGGGGCCGCCGGCCCGGCGGCGGTGCTACACGTCGTCCCAGTTGAAGAAGCGCCAGGCGATCACGCAGAGCACGGCCGAGAACGCCAGCAGGCCGCCCATCGCCGGCAGGGCGTCCATAACACCGCCGCCCCGGCTCAGCACGGACTGCGAGGAGGTCACCAGGTAGCGCAGCGGCAGGACCTTGGAGACCGTCTGCAGCCAGCCCGGGGAGCCGTCCAGCGGGAAGAACGCGCCGCCGAGGAACGACATCGGCAGGATGATCATCTGGTTGATGCCGTTGGCCGCCTCCTCGGTCTTGGCCAGTGCACCGGTCACCAGACCGATCGACATGAAGGCGATGGTGGCGCAGAGCACCAGCGGGATGACCAGCCACCACTGGCCGGTCAGCTTCAGTCCGAAGAACGGCATGGTGGCCACCACCAGGAAGATCGCGGTCTGGCCGAGGGCGACCAGCACGCTGACGGCGACCCGCGCCCCGACCACCGCGCCGATGGACACCGGCGCCAGCCGCAGGCGGCGGAGCACCCGCTTGGTGCGCCAGCTGATCAGCGTGAACGACGCCCCGTACATGGCGCCGGAGGCGATCGCCCAGCCGAGCAGGCCGGGGGTGAGGAACTGGATCGACTTCAGCGACTTGTCCTCGACCTGCTCGGTCACCATGGTGAACGCCGGGGGCTTCCCGGAGGCCTGCTGGTTGGCGCCCTGCACCAGGCTGTTCACCACGGCCTGCACGGCGCCGGCCTTGACCTGGTCGCCGGCGCTGATCCGGAGCACCACCTTGCCGTCCGGGCCCTGCTCGACCAGGGCGTCGAGCTTGCCCTTGCGGACCTTGTCCAGCGGGGTCCGCTCGTCGTCGTACTTCGTGATCGTGACGGACTTCTGCAGCTCGGTGCGGGCGTCGCCCTGGACGGCGTCGAGGATCTGGACCTGGCCGACCTGGCCGATGGTCACGTGCGCCGTCCCGGCGTTCTTGAACAGCGCGCCGAAGAGCAGCAGGAACATCAGCGGCATCACCAGGGTGAAGAACAGTGCGCCGCGGTCGCGGACGAAGCCGAGCCACATCGCGCGGCTGAGCCCGACGAAGCTGCTGGCCCGTTCCGTGCCGCCCGGCTCCGGGCGGTCGGCCGGCGGGCGCTCGGTCGCGGTGGGGGTGGTGGCGGTCATGCCCGGTACTCCCGTCCGGTCAGCTGCAGGAAGACGTCTTCGAGCGTGGCCCCGCGGACCTCCAGCCCGCGCAGCGCGTTCTGCTCGGCGAGCACGGACAGCACCGGCGCCGGGAGGCGGGTGGAGACCGCGAGCGAGACGCCGTCGTCGTCCAGCGCGTTGATGTCCGCGCCGGCCGCCGCGAACAGGTCGCGGGCGGTGTCGACCGGCAGCAGGCCGGACTCCACGCTGATCCGCACGGTGTCGTCGATCTCGCGGATCAGCGTCGCGGGGGCGCCCGTCCGCAGCACCTTGCCGTGGTCCATCACCGAGACCCGGTCGCAGAGCAGCTCGGCCTCGTCCAGGTAGTGGGTGGTCAGGACGACGGTGCGGCCCTCGGCGTTGATGTCCCGCAGCAGATCCCACAGGTTGCGCCGGGCCTGCGGGTCGAGCCCGGTGGTCGGCTCGTCCAGGAACACCAGTTCGGGGTCGTGGGCGAGGGCGCAGGCGATGGAGAGCCGCTGCGCCTGGCCGCCGGACAGCTTCTCGGTGCGGATGCCGGCGGACTCGGCGAGCCCGACCCGCTCCAGCATCGCGTCCGCGGTCCTGGCCCCCACGCCGTAGAAGGAGCCGAAGGTGCGGATGGTCTCCCGCGCGGTCAGCCGGTTGAAGAAGGCGGAGGCCTGGAACTGCACGCCGATCCGCGGCAGCAGCTTGCTGTTGCGCGGCCAGGGATTCAGCCCCAGCAGTTCGACACGGCCCTCGTCGGGCTCGCGGATCCCCTCCAGGATCTCGAGCGTGGTCGTCTTGCCCGCCCCGTTCGGCCCGAGGATCCCGTAGAACTCGCCGACCTCGACGTTGAGTGACACCCCGTCGACGGCCTGGACATCCCCGTACCGCTTCCGGACCCCGTCCGCGGATATAGCAGCAGTCATGAGGCATGACAGTAGGCGTTCGGTGCAGGCCGCGCCGGGCATATGTGCAAAACCTGAGGAAACCCCGGTGGAACGCCTCCGGGGACGCCCCGGGACGGCGTCGGCGGGGGCCTTCAGGGC
>NZ_JBHWBW010000373.1:0-7945 GCF_042735675.1 Kitasatospora sp. NPDC059571 | reverse complement strand
GCTGCCGCTGACCATGCCGACCCGCTCGCGCATGCCGATCAGACCATGGCCGAGGGCGGGGGGCCCCCCCCCGGCCCCCCGGGGCCCCGCCCACCCCCAACCTCGCGGCGGGGGCCCGCCGCGCCGGGGGGCGCGGCGGCACCGGTCAGGGCCAGACCAGGCAGTACAGCTGGTGGCCGGCCTCGTGGAGGCGGTTGGCGAAGTCCTGCCACTCGTGGAGCATCGTGTAGATCACGAAGGCGTCGCGCGGACCGCGGCGGTCGGGCACCGTCGACCAGATGAAGGCGGCGGCGCCGAGCTGGGTCTCGTCGGCCTTGCGCAGCGGCTCGACCACGTTGTGCGGCAGCTGGACGACGGCGTAGTCGGGGTGCAGCACGACCAGCTCCAGCGGCGGGACCTGGTGCAGCGGCACGCCCTGGATGCCGGTGAGGACCATGGCGCTCATGGTCTCCGGCTTGATCTTGGTGGAGAGGTGGCCGTTCTCCGAGCCGCTGGTCTCCATCAGGTCGCCGAGCCGCCCGAGCGAGCCGAGCTCGCCCGCGTCCAGGCCGAGACCCCCGGGCCCGAGGGCGGTCGGGACTCTGGCCGCGGTGGCACGATCAGGTGCGCCGAAGTACTTGTAGGTGACTCCCACGCGCCCCTCTCCCCGCTTTCCCCTGCCCGTACCCGTACCCCCGTGCGCGGCCCCGGCAGGCCGACGGGAGCTACCCGCGGCCTCCTCGAAGCCGTCCTGCGCCTCGGACACTCGGACCATCCTCACCGGAATTCGCCGGAATCGACAGACCCCCGCACGCCCGGTGTCCTCCCGAACGTGCCACTTACCCGTCTTGTGCCGCCCTACACCGCCGGATTCCGTCGCGACGGTCGTACGGACCACCGTACCGTCCGCGCAGCAGGCCGAGGCAGCAGCACACGGATCATCGTTCCAGATGATCGGGTCCGGCATGCAGAGGTCAAGGACACGATTTGAGAGCATGTTCAGGTGACCAACCCCGTGAGCACCCCCCAGACCACCCCGAGCACGGGCCCGCACGCCGGCCCGGCCGGCTATCCGTACGAGGCCCCGCACTCCCAGGAGCTGTTCGAGCGTGCCTCCGTCGTGACCCCGGGCGGCGTGAACTCGCCGGTGCGGGCCTTCCGCGCGGTCGGCGGCACCCCCCGCTTCATGGTGTCCGGCACCGGGCCCTACCTGACCGACGCGGACGGCCGCGAGTACGTCGACCTGGTGTGCTCCTGGGGCCCGATGATCCTCGGCCACGCCCACCCGGCCGTGATCGACGCCGTCCAGCAGGCCGTCTCCCGCGGCACCTCCTTCGGCACGCCCGGGCAGGGCGAGGTCGAGCTCGCGGAGGAGATCGTCTCCCGCGTCGCCCCGGTCGAGCAGGTCCGCCTGGTCTCCAGCGGTACCGAGGCGACCATGTCGGCGATCCGGCTGGCCCGCGGCTTCACCGGCCGCGCCAAGATCGTGAAGTTCGCCGGCTGCTACCACGGCCACGTGGACGCGCTGCTCGCCGCCGCCGGCTCCGGCGTCGCCACCTTCGCGCTCCCCGACACCCCCGGTGTCACCGGCGCGCAGGCCGGCGACACCATCGTGCTCCCCTACAACGACCTGGACGCCGTGCGCGCCGCCTTCGCCGCGCACCCCGGCGAGATCGCCTGCGTGATCACCGAGGCCTCGCCCGGCAACATGGGCGTCGTGCCGCCGCTGCCCGGCTTCAACCGGGGCCTGGCGGAGATCTGCCGTGCCGACGGCGCCCTCTTCATCTCCGACGAGGTGATGACCGGCTTCCGCGTCTCGAAGGCCGGCTGGTACGGCCTGGAGGCGGCCCGCGAGGGCTGGGCGCCGGACCTGCTCACCTTCGGCAAGGTGATGGGCGGCGGCTTCCCCGCCGCGGCCTTCGGCGGCCGCGCCGACGTGATGGCGTACCTGGCCCCGGCCGGCCCGGTCTACCAGGCCGGCACCCTCTCCGGTAACCCGATCGCCACCGCCGCGGGCCTGGCCCAGCTGCGCGGCTGCACCGACGAGGTGTACGCCACCGTCGACCGGGTCGCCGGTCAGATCGGCGACCTGGTCACCGCGGCGCTGGCCGAGGAGGGCGTCGCCCACCGGCTGCAGCGGGCCGGGAACATGTTCTCGGTGTTCTTCACCGAAGAGCAGGTCACCAACTACGACGAGGCGCGCCGCCAGCAGGCGTACCGTTTCAACGGCTTCTTCCACTCGATGCTGAGCCAGGGCGTCTACCTGCCGCCGTCGGCCTTCGAGTCCTGGTTCGTCTCGGCCGCCCACGACGAGCGGGCTATCGAGCGGATCGCCGCCGCCCTGCCCGCGGCCGCCCGCGCGGCCGCCGAGGCCACCGAGGAGACCAAGTGACCGAGACCACCGTCGTCCACCTGATGAGGCACGGCGAGGTGCACAACCCGGAGGGCGTCCTCTACGGGCGGCTGCCCGGCTACCACCTCTCCGAGCTGGGCCGGCAGATGGCCGACCGGGTCGCCGAGCACCTGGCCGACCGGGACATCACCCACGTGGTGGCCTCGCCGCTGGAGCGCGCCCAGGAGACCGCCGAGCCGATCGGCAAGGCCCACGGCCTCCAGGTCGCCTCGGACGAGCGGCTGATCGAGGCGGACAACATCTTCCAGGGCAAGACCTTCGGCGTCGGCGACGGCTCGCTGCGCAACCCGGGCTACTGGAAGTACCTCACCAACCCGTTCAGGCCTTCCTGGGGCGAGCCGTACATCGAGCAGGTCGTGCGGATGATGGGCGCGATCGGCGCCGCCCGGGACGCCGCCCGCGGCCACGAGGCGGTCTGCGTCAGCCACCAGCTGCCGATCTGGATCGTCCGCTCGTTCGCCGAGCGCCGCCGGCTGTGGCACGACCCGCGCAACCGGCAGTGCTCGCTGGCCTCGCTGACCAGCTTCACCTTCGAGGGCGACCGGATCGTCTCGATCGGCTACCGCGAGCCGGCCCGCGACCTGCTCCCCGCGCACCTGGTGGGCAAGGGCGGCAAGGGCAAGCCGGTGGGCAAGAGCTTCGGCGCCTGAGCCCGCCGCGAGCCGTGGGCCACGGCACGGCGATTTGCCCGCTTTAAGCGGATCATAAGTACAAGAACCGCAGGTCAGAGGGGGTCCGACGCGCAACGTCGGACCCCCTCAAATCTGCCCAAAGTCCCATGCGAAACTTTTCACATGTCTGGGACGCCGCACCGCCGCCTCCGCCTCGCCGCCACCGTCGGCGCCGCGGCCGCACTCGCGCTCACCGCCTGCTCCTCCACCGGCCAGGCGGCCGGTGGCGGCAAGACCGGCTTCGTGACCGGCAAGGGCGGCATCGCCACGGCCGGCGCCGGCAGCCGGGCCGACGCGCCGGACGTCACCGGCAAGGCCCTGGACGGCAAGCCGGTCGCGCTCTCCGACTTCAAGGGCAAGGTCGTCGTCCTCAACATCTGGGGCTCCTGGTGCGGCCCGTGCCGCGCCGAGGGCAAGAACCTCCAGGAGGTCTCCCAGAAGTACCAGGCGCAGGGCGTGCAGTTCCTCGGCATCAACACCCGCGACGTGGACCCGGCCAACGCCGTCCGCTTCGAGCACGAGACCGGCATCACCTACCCGAGCCTGTACGACCCGGACGGCGCCCAGATCCTGCGCTTCCCCAAGGGCAGCCTCAACCCGCAGTCCATCCCGACCACCATCGTGGTCGACCGCCAGGGCCGGCTGGCCGCCCGCGCGATGCGGGCGCTCTCCAGCGAGGACCTGGAGGCGATGATCAAGCCGGTGCTGGCGGAGCAGCAGTGAGCGCGGCCCTGGCCGGCGCCATCGGGTACAACGACACCGTGGCGAGCGGCGCCCTGGTGCTCGCCGTGCCGATCGCCCTGGCGGCCGGACTGCTGTCGTTCCTCTCGCCGTGCGTGCTGCCGCTGGTGCCCGGCTACCTCAGCTACGTCACCGGCTTCTCGGCCGCGGACCTCTCCGACGCGCGCGGGGCACGCCGGGGGCGCATGCTGCTCGGCTCGCTCCTGTTCGTGGCCGGCTTCACCGCGGTCTTCGTCTCGGGCGGCGCCCTGTTCGGGCAGTTCGGCAGCGTCCTGAAGGACCACGTCCGGCTGATCGACACCGTGCTCGGCGTGCTGACCGTGCTGATGGGCCTGGCCTTCATGGGCCTGCTCCCGGGCTTCACCATGCGGGAGCTGCGCTCGCACCGCCGGCCCGCGATCGGGCTGGCGGGCGCCCCGCTGCTGGGCGTCGTCTTCGGTGTCGGCTGGACGCCGTGCATCGGCCCGACGCTCTCGGCGATCCTCTCCCTCTCGACCGACCAGGCCAGCGCGGGGCGCGGCGCGCTGCTGATGGCGGTCTACTGCGTGGGGCTCGGCGTACCGTTCGTCGGGGCCGCGTTGGCCTTCCGCAAGGCGCTCGGCGCCTTCGGCTGGATCAAGCAGCACTACCAGTGGGTGATGCGGATCGGCGGCGGCATGCTCGTCGTCGTCGGCGCCCTGCTGGTCACGGGTGTGTGGGACGCGATGGTGCAGCAGATGCAGTACCTCACCGACGACTTCTCGATCGGAATCTGACCGTGAGCGACACCAAGACCGGACCGGCCGAGGACGAGATGTCCGACGCGTCCGCCGAGCGCCTGACCAGCGCCCCCGAGGACTCCGCCGCGGACACCCCGGCGGGCATAGGCGTGCGCGGCTGGCTGCGCTGGATGTGGCGGCAGCTGACCTCGATGCGGGTCGCGCTGATCCTGCTCTTCCTGCTGTCGCTGGCCGCCGTCCCCGGCTCGCTGATCCCGCAGAACAGCGAGGACTCCTTCAAGGTCGAGACCTGGAAGGCCGCGCACAAGAGCGTCGCCGGGATCTACGACCGGCTCCAGCTGTTCGACGTCTACAGCTCGGTGTGGTTCTCCGCGATCTACATCCTGCTGTTCGTCTCGCTGGCCGGCTGCATCGTCCCGCGCACCTGGCAGTTCGTCGGGGTGCTGCGCGCGCAGCCGCCGGCCGCCCCGCGCAACCTCACCCGGATGCCGGTGTACGCCGCCTGGCGCACCGACGCGGACCCGGCGGCGGTCTCCGCCGCCGCGCACGCGCTGCTCAAGCGCCGGCGCTTCCGGGCGAACCTCGCCGGCGGCGCGGTCGCCGCCGAGAAGGGCTACCTGCGCGAGGTCGGCAACCTGCTCTTCCACTTCTCGCTGTTCGCGCTGCTGGCCGGGTTCGCCTGGGCGAGTCTCGCCGCCGGCTCGGGCAGCAAGATCGTGATCGAGGGCCAGGGCTTCGCCAACACCACCACGCAGCTGGACGACTTCAAGGGCTCGCGGTTCTACACCACCGACGACCTCCAGGCCTTCGGCTTCAAGCTGGACAGCTTCACCGCGCGCTACCAGACCACCGGCGCGGACATCGGCACCGCCCGCGAGTTCACCGCGCACGTGCGGTACTGGAACGGCAGCGACTCCGAGAAGCTGACCAAGGGCGACATCCAGGTCAACCACCCGCTGGAGATCGACGGCTCCAAGGTCTTCCTCAACGGCCACGGCTACGCGCCGGTGGTCACCGTGAAGAACGCCAAGGGCGAGGTCGTCTACTCGGGCCCGACGCCGTTCCTGCCGCAGGACTCCAACCTGACCTCGGTCGGCGTCTTCAAGGTCAGCGACTACGGCGACAAGGACGGCAAGCGCACCCAGCTGGGCTTCTCCGGCATCTTCTCGCCGACCTCGCCGATCACCCCCGACATGGTCAAGGGCTGGAACTCGCTCTTCCCGGCCGCCGCCGACCCCCGGCTGATCCTCACCGTGTACGCGGGCGACCTGGGCACCGACTCCGGCCTGCCGCAGAACGTGTACCAGCTCGACACCGCCCACATGACCCAGCTGAAGCAGGACGGCAAGCTGGCGAGCGCCGCGCTCAAGCCCGGCGAGGTCTGGGCGCTGCCGGACGGCTACGGCACCCTCACCTTCGACGGCTACCGCCAGTGGGCGCAGTTCTCCGTCTCGCACCGCCCCGGCAACACGATCGCCCTGCTCGGCGCGGTCTGCGCGATCCTCGGACTGATCGGCTCGCTGTTCGTGCAGCGGCGCCGGATCTGGGTCCGGGCCACGGCCGGCCCCGACGGCGCCACCCTGGTCGAGGTCGCCGGGCTGGCCCGCAGCGAGTCCGCCCGGACCGCGGAGGAGCTCGCCGAGCTCGCCGTGGACCTCCAGAGCGACGCCCCGGCCCTGGACGACGCGGCCGGCGACGACACCCCCGTACCGGCGGCAACCGCACCGGCAACCCCCGCAGACCCGGACTCCAAGGAGTAGACGGTGAATCTCGCCTCGGTCGACCCGCAGCTGGCCGACCTCTCGAACAAGCTGATCTACTCGGCGATGGCCGTGTACACCCTGGCGATGTTCGCCCACCTCTTCGAGTGGACGTTCGGCAGCAAGGGTGCCGTCGCGGTCCGCTCGGCCGAGCAGGCCGGCGGGCTGGCCCAGACGCTGTCCGCCGCCCAGGAGGCCGCGAAGGGCTCCCGCAGCGTCACCGTCACGGTCGCCACGGCCGACGGCGGCACCACCACGCTCACCCGCACCGCGCTCGCGGACGCGGGCGCCACCGTGGTCACCAGCGGCCGCAGCGACGACGCGGGGCAGGACGGCCCGGGCGCCGCCGGCGGCAGCGAGAAGGGCGACCTGGCCGGCCGGATCGCGGTGTCGCTGACCGTCCTCGGCGCCCTGCTGCACGCAGGCGGCGTGCTCAGCCGCGGCCTGTCGGTGATGCGCTGGCCGTGGGGCAACATGTACGAGTTCTCGTGCGCCTTCGCCCTCACCATGATCCTGGCCTACCTGGGCCTGCTGGTCGCCAAGCGCAACGTCCGCTGGCTCGGCCTGCCGGCCGTCCTGGCCGCGCTGCTCACCCTGGGCCTGGCCGTCACGGTGCTCTACACCGCCTCCGAGCAGCTCGTCCCGGCGCTGCACTCGTACTGGCTCGGCATCCACGTCTCCACCGCGATCATCTGCGGCGGCGTGTTCTACGCGGGCTTCGTGGTCACCCTGCTGTACCTCGGCAAGGACGCCTACGAGCGGCGGATCGCGGCCGAGCTGCCGCTCGGCCGGCTCGGCTCGGTCTGGCACCGGCTGCCCGCCGCTGGCACCCTCGACAAGCTGTCGTACCGGATCAACGCGCTGGTCTTCCCGCTCTGGACGTTCACCATCATCGCCGGCGCGATCTGGGCCGAGTCCGCGTGGGGCAAGTACTGGGAGTGGGACCCGAAGGAGACCTGGTCGTTCATCACCTGGGTCGCCTACGCCGCCTACCTGCACGCCCGGGCCACCGCCGGCTGGCGCGGCCGCAAGGCCGCCTACCTGGCGCTGCTGGCCTTCGCCTGCTGGCTGTTCAACTACTACGGCGTGAACATCTTCGTCACCGGCAAGCACTCGTACGCCGGAGTCTGACCCGCCGAGCGTGCGGGAACCGTGAGGGATCGCCCGTCCGGTCGTTGACCAGGACGTCCAGAAAGCCGCGAGGAGGGGCCGCCATGGAGAACGACGAGGTCATGCTGACCGTCCGGATCACCGCTGCGGAGAGAGCGCTGCTCCGGCGGCTCGCCCAGGGCCATCGCAGCGATGTCTCCGAGGTCGTCGCGGACGGCCTGCTGGACGTCCTGCCGACCCTGCACTGCACCCCGGACGCCCACCGCCTGGTGGCCGCGCTCACCACGCCGGCGCCCTGTGCCCAGCTGGTCTGGCTGCCGGGGGAGCTGGCCGACCTGCTGGAGCCGGCGACCGCCCGCATCGCGCAGACCACCGGCGTGCGGCTCGGCTCGTCCTGCGTGATGCTCGGCGCCGCCGTGCGGCTCTGGCTGGGCCAGGACCCGCAGCTGCTGGCGGACCACCTGTCCACCATGCACGCGGGCCGTCCGGCCGCGCTGGTGGCCGCCTGAGCGGCCCCCGGGTACGACGTGGGGCCCCGCACGGTTCGTGCGC
>NZ_JBHWBW010000372.1:0-7972 GCF_042735675.1 Kitasatospora sp. NPDC059571 | reverse complement strand
GGCCCCCCCCCCGCGCCCCGGCGCCGGCCCCCCCCCCCGCGGGCCCCGCTCCCCCACTCTCGCGGCCGACGACCTCTCAGGGGGCACCGCACCGGCCCGGCCGACGGATCGCCAGGCGTCGGCCGGATGACGCGGCCCGCAGCCGCGGCCCCGGCGGTTCGGTGAATTCTCGGTCACGAATTCGCCGGCCGGGTTCCGTACGTTGATGACAGGGTCCGGCGACCGCTACGCTCCCGGCTTCGTACAGCGCGCCCGAACATGCGGAGTGCGCGCCCGTTCCCAGGGGGAGCACGCCAGATGGCGATCCGTAAGTCCACCATGCAGGAGCAGGTCGCCGAGGCGATCGCCGCGATCGAGCCGAACGACCGGCCCGTCGTGACCTTCCACACCGTCACCGGGCCGAGCCCGTGGCTGATGAGCCAGCTCGGCCTGATCGGCCAGCTGTTCGTCAAGTACTACTTCGTCACGCTGACCGAGCGCGTGGTCGTCATCCACAAGGCCGGCCGGATGAGCAACCGCCCGCAGGAGCTGCTGCACGTCATCCCGCTGGAGCAGGCCCGCACCCTGGTCAGCATGGTCGACCGCGGCACCCTGTGGAGCTCGCTGCGCCTGCACCTGCCCGGTGACGAGAAGCCGACCCGCCTCAACGTGGCCCGCTACTGGCGCACCGAGCTGGACCAGTTCGTGCCCGCCCTGACCGGCGTGCCGAGGGGCGGGGGGGGGCCCGCGGCCGCCGCCGCTGAAGCCGCGCCAGTGGTCGGCGAAGGCGTCCACGGCCGGGCCCGCGTTCTCGCCCGTCACGCGCTGGGCGGCGGCGACGCCGCGGCGGCCGAGCCGGTCGGCCTCGGCGCCGAACTCGCGCCACAGGCCGGCGGCGCCGCGCAGCGCGTCCTCGTCGGCCTCGGGCCAGCGGCGGTCGAGCCGGGCCATGACCGGTGCCAGCTCCGCGGGCAGGTTCCTGGGCACGTGGTCCCCCTTCGGTTGGGCGGCTTGACGGTCCGTCGGCTCAGAGCGACGCGGGGGCGGTTCCGGTTCCGGGCTCGATCGCCCGGAAGGCGTCGCGGTTGTCCTGGTCGTTGTGCTCGGCGTTGTCGGCCATGGTGTGCAGGCCGGTGCCGATGCCCCCGAGCCGGTCGGCGAGGCCGTGCAGGCCGGCCAGCACGCCCTCGCGGGCGCCCTCGTACGCGCTCCCGAAGCCCTGGCCGGGCTCGTCGCGGCCCCACGGGGTGCCGAGTGCGGCGAGTCCGTTCTCCAGGTCGAGCGCGGCGCGCGCGAAGTCGTTCGAGACTCCTTCGAACTCGCGGCCCTCGCCGTGCAGTTCCCAAGGCTTGAGCAGCACCCTGTCGGCCATCTTCCGTCCCCCGTGCTCCCGTTGCGCTTCCCCTGCGCAGCCGTCTGCGGCGGCCCATCCTAGGCCCCGGGGGTGAGCGGCCCCGCGCTGCGGTGACGCCCTTCACCCTGCCTTCACCCGACTCGCGGCAGCCGCGCACGGCCGCCGGGCCGGCCGGGCCCGCGCGGTGCCCCGCCCGTCCCGGCCGGGTTCCGGCGCCGAGGCCATACCCTTGCAGCGTGGCAGCAGACAAGCGCAGCAAGGCGAAGAAGAACGGCCCCGGGTCGGACCGGCAGGTCGTCGACCTGGCGATGCCGGGTATCCGCCCGGAGGTCCCGCTCGACTTCGCGCGGGCCTGGGCGGAATTCGGCGACCCGGCCGACGAGGAGCAGGTCTTCCGCTGCGACCTGACCTGGCTGACCTCGCGCTGGGGCTGCATCTTCGGCCAGGGCTGCCACGGCATCCGCGAGGGGCGCGGCGCCTCCGACGGCTGCTGCACGCTGGGCGCCCACTGGTCCGACGAGGAGGACGAGCAGCGGGTCGCGGGGCACGCCGCCCGGCTCACCCCCGAGATGTGGGAGAACTTCGAGCACGGCACCGACGCCAAGGGCCGGATCCGGCTCGACGGCGGGATCACCATGTTCGACGAGGACGGCGACCGGCAGACCCGGCGGATCGACGGCGCCTGCCTGTTCCGCAACAGTCCCGGGTTCCCGGGCGGCGGCGGCTGCGCGCTGCACATCCTGGCGATCGAGGAGGGCCGCGAGCCGCTGGAGACCAAGCCGGACGTCTGCTGGCAGCTGCCGGTCCGCCGCACCTACGAGTGGGTCGACCGGCCGGACGACACCCGCTACCTCCAGGTGACGATCGGCGAGTACGACCGCCGCGGCTGGGGCCCGGGCGGCCACGACCTGCACTGGTGGTGCACCGGCAGCCCGGAGGCGCACAACGCCCCGGACCCGGTGTACGTCTCCTACCGCGCCGAACTCACCGAGCTGATGGGCGCCGAGGCGTACGCCGTCCTGGTGGAGCTGTGCGAGCAGCGGATCGCCGCCAAGGGCCACAAGCGGCTCGCCCCGCACCCGGCCGACCAGTAGGGCCGCACGCCGGGGCGCACCGCCGGGCCCGCCCCGGCGGCCCCCTACTTGTCGATGTCGCCGACCACGAAGAACATCGAGCCGAGGATGGCGACCATGTCGGCGACCAGGGTGCCCGGCAGGAGCTCGGTCAGCGCCTGGATGTTGTTGTACGAGGCGGAGCGGAGCTTGAGGCGCCAGGGCGTCTTGTCGCCGCGGGACACCAGGTAGTAGCCGTTGATGCCGAGCGGGTTCTCGGTCCACGCGTAGGTGGTGCCCTCGGGGGCCTTGAGCACCTTGGGCAGCCGCAGGTTGACCGGCCCCGGGGCGAGCTGCGCCAGGCGGTCGAGGCAGGCGTCGGCGAGGTCGAGCGAGTTGGCGGTCTGCTCCAGCAGGCACTCGAAGCGGGCCAGGCAGTCGCCCTCCTCGCGGGTGACCACGGTGAGCACGTCGGCCAGCTCCCCGTACGCCAGGTACGGCTCGTCGCGGCGCAGGTCGAAGTCGACGCCGGAGGCCCGGGCGATCGGCCCGCTCACGCCGTAGCCGTGCACCTGCTCGCGGGTGAGCGTGCCGACGCCGGCGGTGCGGCCGCGGAAGATCTCGTTGCCGAGCACGAGGTCCTCGTACACCGGCAGCTGCCCGCGGACGGCGGCGACGGCGGTGCGCACCCGGCCGAGCCAGCCGGCCGGCAGGTCCTCCTTCAGGCCGCCGACCCGGTTGAACATGTAGTGCATGCGCCCGCCGGAGGCCTCCTCGAGCACGTGCTGGAGCTCCTCGCGGCCGTGGAAGGCGTGGAAGATCGGGGTGATGCCGCCGAGCTCCAGCGGGTACGAGCCGAGGAACATCAGGTGGTTGAGCACCCGGTTCAGCTCGGCGAGCAGGGTGCGGATCCACACCGCCCGCTCCGGGACCTCCATGCCGAGCATCCGCTCGACGGCGAGGGCGACGCCGAGCTCGTTGGAGAAGGCGGACAGCCAGTCGTGCCGGTTGGCCAGCATGATGATCTGGCGGTAGTCGCGGGCCTCGAAGAGCTTCTCCGCGCCGCGGTGCATGTAGCCGATGACGGGCTCGGCGGAGACGATCCGCTCGCCGTCCATCACCAGCTTCAGCCGCAGCACGCCGTGCGTGGACGGGTGCTGCGGGCCGATGTTGAGCACCATGTCGCTGGTGCCCAGCTCGCCCGTGAGCTGCTGCGCGCCCGCGCCGATCCCGACCGTGGTCTCCCTCATGGCATCAGAGTCTGCCACCCCGGCAGGGCGCCCAGGCTCGGCGGTACCGGCATGCGGACGGCCTGCGCCAGCCAGCCGAAGCCGCCGAGCCCGCCGGGGTCGGTCAGCTCGGCCGCCTCGCCGGCCCCGCCGAGGGCCCGCAGGTAGGCCGCCGGGTCGGTGGAGGCCAGCGCCAGCGGGGGCCGGCCGCCGTGCACACCCAGGGCGTGCAGCGCGGCCCGCTGCGTCGTCCACAGGCTGTGGACACCGGGGACGGCCGCCGCGTCGAGCGCGACGTGCGCGGTGACGTCGCAGGAGCCGTCCGGCACCGGCGGCACCTCGCGGCCGCCCCGGAAGCCGGTCAGGGTGCCGAACGGCGGCCGGGCGTCCGCGGTGTGCGCGTAGTCGACCGCGACCGCCAGGCCGCGCTCCAGGGCGCCGACGGCGGCCGCCCAGGCCGCGTCGCGGGGCCCGCCGAGCTCCACCCGGTCGCCCTCCGGCCACCAGCGGGCGGCCCAGGCGGCGTCGACGGCGTCCAGCGGGTCACCCGGCCGCTCCCGGCCGTCCGGCGCCACCTCCACGTAGCGCAGCACGCCGTCCTCGTCCCGCTCGGCGACGTCCAGCGGGACGTTGTCCAGCCACTCGTTGGCGAACAGCAGCCCGTGGACCCCGGACGGCACGCTGTCCGTCCACACCACCTGCTCCGGCAGACCGGGCGGCCGCTCCGCGAGTTCGACCGCGTACGGCCGCACCCTGGCCGCGAGGCCGGGCGGCAGCGCCGCCAGGACGCCGGCCAGGAGCTCGCCCCGGCCGGCGCCGACGTCCACGAGGGCGAGGCCGTCGGGCCGGCCGAGCGCCTCGTCCACCTCGCCGAGCAGCCGGGCCACCGCGCCCGCGTACAGCCCCGAGGCGTGCACGGACGTCCGGAAGTGCCCCGCCGGGCCCTCCGGCCTGCGGTAGAAGCCGTCGGCGCCGTACAGCGCCCGGGTAGCGGCGGGCCGCCAGCGCATCCAGTCCATGGCCGTGGACGCTACCGCCCGGCGGGGGCGTCTCCACCCTGCGGCGGATACCGGATCGCCCTCCCGGCGGACCTGGGAGCACTCCGCGACTCCCTAGGCTGGAGGGGTGCATCGACTCAACGCCTGGCTCCGCCGCCACCCGATGGTGGTCGATTCCGCCTGGGCGCTGGTGGTCCTGCTCTTCGGCCTGCTGTCGGACGTCTCGGAGGACGGCGCCCAGCTGTGGGGCGGCATCGTCGCCTCGCTGGCCATCGCGGTCCTGATGGCCGTCCGCCGCCGCACCCCGGATCTGGCGGTGGCCGGCGGCGTGGCGGTCGGGCTGGGCCAGATCGCCCTGAACGTCACCCCGGGCGGCTCGTCCATCGGGTACCTCGTGCTCTCCTACACGGCCGCGGCGTTCGGTTCCCGCTGGTCGTCCCGGCTGGTGGTGCTGGTCGGGCTGGCGGCCGGGCCGCTGACGCTCTGGCGGTTCGACTCCCGGCCGACCGGGCCGGACTCCCCGGGCGTCTGGCAGCGGGTGCTGGTGGCGGCGCTGATGTCGACCCCGTTCATCCTGTGCTGGGCGTGGGGGCGGCTCACCCGGGTCCGCGCCGCGTACCTGATCGAGCTGGAGGACCGCGCCACCCGGCTGGAGCGCGAGCGCGACGCCCAGGCCAAGGTGGCCGTCGCCGCCGAGCGCGCCCGGATCGCCCGCGAGCTGCACGACGTCGTCGCGCACAACGTCTCGGTGATGATCGTCCAGGCGGACGGCGCCGCCTACGTGCTGGACAACTCGCCGCAGCAGGCCAAGGAGGCGCTCGCCACCATCGCCGGCACCGGCCGCCAGGCGCTGGTCGAGATGCGCCGGCTGCTCGGCGTGCTGCGCACCACCGAGACGGCCGAGGAGTACGTGCCGCAGCCCGGCGTGGAGGAGCTGCCGGAGCTGCTGGAGCAGGTCCGCGCCGCCGGGCTGCCGGTGGACTTCGCCACCTCCGGCGAGCCTCGCGAGCTGCCGCGCGGCCTGGAGCTGACGGTGTACCGGATCGTCCAGGAGGCGCTCACCAACGTGCGCAAGCACGGCGGCCCGGGGGCCAGGGCCCGGGTCGCGGTCGACTTCGGCGACCGCGCCCTGGAGGTGCTGGTCGAGGACGACGGCCGCGGCACCACCGGCGAGCAGCTGGCCGGCGGTGGTGCCGACGGCCTCGGCCATGGTCTGATCGGCATGCGCGAGCGGGTCGGCATGGTCAGCGGCAGCCTGGACATCGGCCCGCGGCCGGGCGGGGGCTTCCGGATCCGGGCCGTGCTGCCGCTGCGCACCTCGGGCGACCGGGCCACGGCCCCGCCCGCGGCCCGCCGGACGACCTGACAGACCGCCACCCCGGCGCCGACCCAGGATTGAGGGAGTACCGACCGTGACCATCCGTGTGATGCTCGTCGACGACCAGGAGCTGCTGCGCACGGGCTTCCGGATGGTCCTGCAGTCCCAGGGCGACATCGAGATCGCCGCCGAGGCGGGCGACGGCGCGCAGGCCGTGGAGCGGCTCGCCGACGCCGAGGTCGACGTCATCCTGATGGATGTCCGGATGCCGCGGATGGACGGCGTGCAGGCCACCCGGCGGATCTGCCTGGACGAGTCCGGCGCCCCGGTGCCCGGCGCCCCGCACGTGCTCATCCTGACCACCTTCGACCTGGACGAGTACGCCTTCGCCGCGCTGAAGGCCGGCGCGAGCGGCTTCCTGCTGAAGGACGTCCCGCCGACCGAGCTGGTCGCGGCGATCCGCGCGGTGCACGCCGGGGACGCGGTCGTCGCCCCGACCACCACCCGCCGGATGCTGGACCGCTTCGCCGACGTGCTGCCGACCCCGTCCGGCGCCCCCGGCTCCCCGGTGCTGGCCCCGCTGACCGAGCGCGAGCGGGAGGTGTTCCTGCTGGTCGCGCAGGGGCTGTCGAACGGCGAGATCGCCGCGCGGCTGGCGCTGTCCGAGGCGACCGTGAAGACGCACGTCGGCCGGATCCTGGCCAAGCTCGCGCTGCGCGACCGGGTGCAGGCCGTGGTGCTGGCCTACGAGAACGGCCTGGTCCGCGCGGGCTCCGCGGAGTAGCGCAGCGGCCGTCAGAGCCGGTGCAGGCCCTGGATGACCTGGCGCAGCAGCCGGGCGTCCGGGCCGCCCGCGGCGGCCGGCCCGGCGACCTTCACCAGGCCCTGGCCGACCAGGTCGCCGAGCAGCACGCGCAGCGCCCCGAGCGGCAGGTCGGCGTCGGCGGCGAGTTCGGCCAGCGGGCGCGGGGCGGTGCGGATCCGGTCGAGCAGGGCGGTGCGGGCGTGGTCCAGGCCGGCCGCCGGCGCGGTGCCCGGCACCGCGGCGACCTGGGCCAGCAGGTCGAAGCCGGCCGCCTCGGCGGACCGGGTGCGTCCCCCGGTGAGGGTGAACGGCCGGATCATCGGCCCGGCCTCGTCGTCGTACCAGTGACCGCTCATGACCGCCGATCAGTTCCGGGTCGCGTCGGCGCCGGTCCGGACGGGGGTGGCCAGGTGCCGCCCCACCCGCCGGACCAGCATGGACATCTCGTAGGCGAGCTGGCCGACGTCGGCCTGCACGCCGCTCAGCACGGCCAGGCAGCTGCCCCGGCCGGCCGGGGTGACGAAGAGGAAGCCGTCCTCCATCATCACCATGGTCTGCCGCACCCCGCCGGCGGCGAAGCGGTCGCCGACGCCCTCGGCCAGGCTGTGGAAGCCGGAGCAGACGGCGGCCAGGTGCTCGACATCGGCGGGGCCCATGCCGGCCGAGGCCGCGGTGGCGAACCCGTCCGCGGAGAGCAGCACGGCCTGGCGGACGTGCTCGGTGCGGGCGACCAGGTCGTCGAGCAGCCAGCCGAGGCCGGCGCCCGGCAGGGCCGGTTCGGGTGCGGTCATCGTTCGTCCTCCTGGCGGCCGAGCCGGTCGTGCGGGTGGAGCGGGTCGTGCGGGTGGAGCGGGTCGTGCGGGTGGAGCGGGTCGTGCGGGTGGAGCGGGTCGTGCGGGGCGTCCGGCTGCGGTTCCTCCGGCCGCGGCCGGGCGGGGGCGCCGTCGGTGGTGCGGCCCCGGACCAGCCCGCGCTGGAAGGCGCCGAAGACGGCGCCGAGCTCCTCGGCGCAGACCTCGGGGGAAGGGTCCGCGTCCGGCGCCGGGCCGGCCGCCCGCTCGGGCCGCGGCAGGGCGGCCCGGGTGCGGGTGGGCAGCGGGCGGCGCATCGGCAGCACCGCGGCGGCCGGCTCCGGCCCGGGCGCAGCGGGCACCGGGGCGAGGGCGGGGGGCGCCGCGGGCGCGGGGGCGGGCGGCTGCTCGACGGCGGACAGCAGGGCGGCCGGGACGAGCACCAC
>NZ_JBHWBW010000371.1:0-7978 GCF_042735675.1 Kitasatospora sp. NPDC059571 | reverse complement strand
GCCCTGAACGCCGATGTGACATTGATCGCAGCGCCCGGCGGCACCGCGCTGCTGCGGCTCGGCCGCGAGCGGACCGTCCGCGCGGTGCCCGCCGGACAGGCCGTCGGGGCCGCGCTGGACGCCGCCCGGGCCTTCCTCGCCGCCCTGCGCGCGAGCGGGGCGAAGGCCTGGCACCTGCGCGAGGTGCCCGAACTCCTGCCGCCGGGCGACCGGCCGCTGCCGCAACTGCCGGGCGGGCACCCGCCGCTCGGTGCGCTGCCCGGCGGCCTCTCGGTCGGTATGCGCTTCGGCCGGGCCACCGCCGCCCAGTGGCGGCTGCTCGCCGGGGCGTCCGCGGGCACGGTACGGCTGACGCCCTGGCGCGGCGCCGTCCTGCCCGGCGCCAGGCCCGAGGGCCTCGGCGAGCTCGCCGAGGCCGGCTTCCTGACCGAGCCCGGTACCGCCTGGGCCGGCGCGACCGCCTGCACGGGCCTGCCCGGCTGCGGCAAGTCGCTCGCCGATGTGCGCAGCGACGCAGCCGGCGCACTGGAGCACGCGCGGGGCGCGGGCCTGCCGGTGCACTGGTCGGGCTGCGAACGGCGCTGCGGCCACCCCGCCGGGCGATGGGTGGACGTGCTCGCCACCGGGCAGGGCTACCGGGTGACGCCGGTCGGGACACCGGGCCGCCCCATGGATGTGACGCCAGTGGATGTGACGACGGAAGAGATGGCCGAGGCGGTCGCCGAGGCCCGGAGGACCACGTGATCGAGTACGAGAAGGACGGCGCGGCGATCTACCGCCAGTCCTTTGCCACCATCCGGGCCGAGGCCGACCTGGCCGCCCTGCCCGCCGACGTCTCGCAGGTCGCGGTGCGGATGATCCACGCCTGCGGGATGACCGACCTGGTCGAGGACCTGCTGTACTCGCCCGGCGTGGTCGCCTCGGCCCGCAAGGCCCTGCACGCCGGTGCGCCGATCCTCTGCGACGTCAACATGGTCGCGAGCGGTGTCACCCGCAAGCGGCTGCCCGCCGACAACGAGGTGCTCTGCACCCTCACCGACCCCTCGGTGCCGGAGCTCGCGCAGAAGATGGGCACCACCCGCAGCGCCGCCGCCATGGAGCTGTGGCTGCCCCGGCTGGAGGGCGCCGTGGTCGCCGTCGGCAACGCGCCGACCTCGCTCTTCCGGCTGCTGGAGATGATCGAGGCGGGCGCGCCCCGCCCGGCCGCGGTGATCGGCGTCCCGGTCGGCTTCATCGGTGCCGCCGAGTCCAAGCAGGCCCTGGCCGAGCACCCGTCCGGCCTGGAGCACCTGGTGGTGCGCGGCCGGCGCGGCGGCAGCGCGATCGCCGCCGCCGCCGTCAACGCGATTGCGAGTGAGGAAGAGTGACCGACCACCAGACGGAGCAGCGGACCGGCCGGCTGTACGGTGTCGGCCTCGGCCCCGGCGACCCCTCGCTGGTCACCGTCCGCGCCGCCGAACTCATCGGCAAGGCCGACGTGGTGGCCTACCACAGCGCCCGGCACGGCCGCTCCATCGCCCGCTCGATCGCCGACCGGTACCTCACCGGCGGCCAGATCGAGGAGAAGCTGGTCTACCCGGTCACCGTGGAGACCACCGACCACCCCGGCGGCTACCGCGGGGCGCTGGACGACTTCTACGAGGAGGCGTCCGCCCGGCTCGCCGCCCACCTGGACGCTGGCCGGAACGTCGTCGTCCTCGCCGAGGGCGACCCGCTCTTCTACGGCTCGTACCAGCACATGCACAAGCGCCTCGCGCACCGCTACCCGACCGAGGTGGTGCCCGGCGTGACCTCGGTCAGCGCCGCGGCGGCCCGGCTCGGCAGCGCCCTGGTGGAGGCCGAGGAGACCCTGACGATCATCCCCGGCACCCTGCCGGAGGAGGAGCTGACCGCCCGGCTCGCCGCCGCCGACTCCGCCGTGATCATGAAGCTCGGCCGGACCTTCCCGGCCGTCCGCCGCGCCCTGGAGCGGGCCGGCCGGCTCCAGGACGCGCAGTACGTCGAGCGGGCCTTCATGGACGGCGAGCGCACCCTGCCGCTCGCCGAGGTCGAGGCCGACACCGTCCCGTACTTCTCGGTCGCCGTGCTGCCCAGCAAGGTCGCCCCGCTCGACCTGCCGGAGCCGGCCGGCCCCGGCGAGGTCGTGGTCGTCGGCACCGGCCCGGCCGGACCGCTCTGGCTCACCCCCGAGGCCCGCGGCGCCCTCGCCGCCGCCACCGACCTGGTCGGCTACACCACCTACATCGACCGGGTGCCCGTCCGCCCCGGCCAGGTCCGGCACGGCTCCGACAACAAGGTGGAGGCCGAGCGCGCCGAGTTCGCGCTGGAGCTGGCCCGGCGCGGCCGCCGGGTCGCGGTCGTCTCCTCCGGCGACCCGGGCGTCTTCGCGATGGCCACCGCCGTGCTGGAGGCGGCCGGCGAGGACCCGTACCGCGAGGTGCCCGTCCGTGTGCTGCCCGGGATGACCGCCGCGCACGCCGCCGCCTCCCGCGCCGGCGCCCCGCTCGGCCACGACTACGCGGTGGTCTCGCTCTCCGACCGCCTCAAGCCGTGGGAGGTCATCGCCCGCCGGCTGCGCGCCGCCGCGGGGGCCGACCTGGTGCTCGCGCTGTACAACCCCGGCTCGAAGTCCCGCACCACCCAGGTCGGGCTGGCCCGCGACCTGATGCTCGAGTACCGGCCCGCCGACACCCCGGTGGTGATGGCCCGCGACGTGGGCGGCCCCACCGAGCGGGTCCGCACCGTCCGGCTCGCCGACCTCGACCCGGCCGAGGTCGACATGCGCACCCTGCTGCTCATCGGGTCCTCGCAGACCCGGCTGGTGCGGCGCGGCAACGACACCGAGGTGGTGTGGACACCGCGCCGCTACCCGGAGGACTGACCGGGGCGGCTCAGCCGGCGGCCGGCCACAGCTCGGCGGAGCGCGCCGCGACCTGGTCCCCGATCAGGCGCAGCGCCTCCGCCGCGGGCCGTGCGCCGGGCCGCCGCCCGTCCCGCAGCCGCAGCGAGACCTGCCCGTCGGCGGCCTCGGCCGGGCCGATCACCGCCTGGTAGGGCACGAGCCGGCCGGCCCGCACGCGGGCCCCGAGGGTGCCCGCCGCCGGGTCGGCGAGCTCGGCCCGCAGGCCCTGCCCGACGGCCTCCCGCACCAGGGCCTCGGCCTGCGGGCGCTGCCCGTCGGAGACCGGCAGCACCAGCAGCTGGACGGGTGCCAGCCAGGCCGGGAAAGCCCCCTGGTGCACCTCGATCAGGTGCGCCACGGCCCGTTCCACGCTGCCGATCACCGCCCGGTGCACCATCACCGGCCGGTGCCGGGCGCCGTCCGCTCCGGTGTAACCGAGGTCGAACCGCTCCGGCTGGTGGAAGTCGACCTGCACGGTGGACAGGGTGGCCTCCCGGCCGGCCGCGTCCGCGATCTGCACATCGATCTTGGGCCCGTAGAACGCGGCCTCGCCCGAGCCCACCTCGTACGCCACCCTGGCGTCCTCGAGCACCTCGGTGAGCACGGCGTTCGCCCGTTGCCACAGCGCCGGGTCCGCGACGTACTTGCCGCCCTCGCCGGGCAGCGACAGCCGGTACCGCGACGCCTCGATCCCGAGCGCCGCGTACGCCTCGCGGATCAGCGCCAGCGCACCGCGGACCTCGTCGGCGACCTGGTCAGGACGGCAGAAGACGTGCGCGTCGTTCAGCTGGATCGCCCGCACCCGGGTCAGGCCGCCCAGCACGCCGGACAGTTCGGAGCGGTACATGCCGCCGAGCTCGGCCATCCGCAGCGGCAGGTCGCGGTAGCTGCGCGGCCGGGACCGGAAGAGCACCGCGTGGTGCGGGCACAGGCTCGGCCGCAGCACCAGCTGTTCCCCGCCGAGCTCCATCGGCGGGAACATGTCGTCGGCGTAGTGCGCCCAGTGCCCGGAGATCTCGTACAGCTCGCGTTTGCCGAGCACCGGCGAGTACACGTGCCGGTAGCCGGCCCGCCGCTCGGCCTCCCGGACGTACTCCTCCAGCGCGTGGCGCACCGCGGCGCCGTCGGGCAGCCAGTAGGGCAGGCCCGCGCCGATCAGCGGGTCGGTGTCGAACAGGTCGAGCTCGCGGCCGAGCTTGCGGTGGTCGTGCACGGCGGTCTCCTCGGGTCTCCTGGGGGAGGGACGAGCGACCGCGCAGCACGAAGCCCCGGGGCACTCGCCCCGGGGCTTCGGACAGCAGGTGTCAGCGCGCCGGGACTCTCTCCGGCGTCGTCGCGGCAGCGCGCTGGTGCTTCATGCACCCAGGCTAACGCGGCCGGCGGGCAGCCTGCACGTGCATTTCGGTCCGGCCTCAGACGGCCTTCGGCAGCGGGAAGTTGGCCCGCATCAGCGCGTCGAAGGCGGCGTCCGGGAGGAGCCGCTTGGCGATCATCGTGCCGCGTGCCATCGCCCCGATCGCGTAGCGGGCCCGCGGCCGGCGTACCGTCGCGGCCCGGACGATCACCTTGGTGGCCGCCTCGGCGGTCACCGCGCCGCTGCGCCGGGTGAAGGCCTTGTTGGCGTACATGTCGGCGAGCGCGGTGGTGAACGAGCCGTACGGGCCGGAGCCGTCCGGCATGGTCGCGACCGCGGTGCCGCCGAAGCCGGTGATGGTGGGGCCCGGCTGCACCACCACGACCTCGACGCCGAACGGCGCGACCTCCAGGCGCAGCGAGTCGCTGATCGCCTCCACCGCGTGCTTGCTGGCGTGGTAGAAGGCGCCGCCGGGCGGGGAGAAGCGCCCGCCCATGGAGGAGATGTTGACGATCCGTCCGCGGCCGGCCCGGCGCATGCCGGGCAGCACCAGCTGGGCCATCCGGACAAGCCCGAACACATTGGTGTCGAACTGGGTGCGGACCTCGGCGGGGGAGGCCAGCTCCACCGGCTGGTGCAGCCCGTACGCGGCGTTGTTGATCAGGACGTCGACCTGGCCGTGGGCCTCCTCGACGGCGGCGACCGCCGCCGCCATCGACTGCTCGTCGGTGACGTCCAGTGCCAGGGTGGCGATGCCCCGGGCGGCCAGGTCGGCGAGCGTCTCGGGGCGGCGGGCGGTGGCGTACACCCGGTGGCCGAGCCGGTGCAGGGCCAGGGCGGCCTCCCGGCCCATGCCGGAGGAGCAGCCGGTGATCAGGACGGTGGCAGGGGTGGTCATCAGGGGGCCTTTCGGTGCAGGAGATCCCAGACGGCCTCTTCCGCCAGGGACAGGGCCTCGGCGGAGAGGGCGCCGAGACCGTCGGGGCGGTGCAGCTTCACCAGCCCGGTGAAGGCACCGATGGCAAGGGCGACCAGCTGCTCGGCATCGCCCTCGCGGATCGCGCCGGCCTGCTGGCCGCGGGCGATGAAGTCGGCCGCGATCCGGTCGATCTCGGCGGCCAGGGTCAGGCTGTCCGGGTCGAGGAAGGTGTCGTGCTGCTGGTGCTCCAGGAAGACGAACGACTCCGGGCGGCTGCTCGCGTAGCGGGTGAAGCCGCGCCAGAAGCGGCCGAACTCCTCACGGGTGGAGGCGGCCGGCCCGCCGTCGGCGAGCGCCGCGCCGAGCTCCTCCAGCAGGCCGCGCTTGGCGTGCTGGAAGGCGGCGTTGCCGAGCGCCTCCTTGCTGGGGAAGTACCGGTAGATGGTGCCGACGCCGACCCCGGCGCGCTGGGCGACCGCGGGCATCTGGGTGCCCTCGTACGTCCGCTCGGCGAACAGGGCGATGGCGCTGTCGAGCAGCTGCTGGGCGAGGTCGGGTTTGCGCGGTGTCACGGAATGAATGTTCATTCCGCTCGGCGCGGATGTCAAGCGCCTCCTAGACTGGACGCCATGGCGCGGCTCAACGACGAGGTCGGCGCGCTGCTTCAGGAGTACGCCGACCTGCTCCTGCTCACCGGCGGCGACGCCTACCGGGCACGGGCCTACGAGAAGGCCGCCCGGTCCGTCGGCGGCCACCCCGGCGACCTCGCGGGGCTCGACGCCAAGGGCCTCCAGGCCATCCCCGGGGTCGGGAAGTCCACCGCCGAGAAGATCGCCGAGTACCTCGGCACCGGCCGGGTCGCCGCCCTCGACGCACTCCGCGCCCGGGTGCCGCCCGGCGTCCGCGAGATCATGGCGATCCCGACCGTCGGCCCGAAGAAGGCCGCCCTGGTCCACCGCGAACTCGGCGTCTCCACCGTCGGCGAGCTCTTCGACGCCGCCCGCGCCGGGCGCCTGGACGACCTCCCCGGCCTCGGCGCCCGCACCGCCGAGAACATCGTCCACGGCATCGAGGTCCTCCGGCAGGGCGGCGGCCGCGTCCTGGTCTCCACCGCCCTCGCGCTCGCCGAGGAGATCGTCGCCGCGGTGGGCGCCGCCCCCGGCTGCGAGCGCTGCACGTACGCCGGCTCGCTGCGCCGGATGCGGGAGACCATCGGCGACGTCGACGTCCTCGCCGCCGCGGCCGACTCCGCCCCGCTCATGGCCGCGCTCACCGGCCACCCGCTCACCGCCGAGGTGCTCGGCAGCGGTACCACCAAGACCTCCGTCCGCACCACCCGGGGCCTGCAGATCGACCTGCGGGTCGTCCCCGCCGAGGACTGGGGGGCCGCGCTGGTCTACTTCACCGGCTCCAAGGCGCACAACATCAAACTGCGCGCCCGCGCCGTCCGGGCCGGGCTGAAGCTCTCCGAGTACGGCCTCTTCGAGGCGGACGGCGGACGCAAGCTCGCCTCGCGCACCGAGGAGGAGGTCTACGAGGCGCTCGGCCTGCCGTGGATCCCGCCCACCCTGCGCGAGGACCGCGGCGAGATCGAGGAGGCGCTGAACGGCGAACTCGCCGACCCCGTCACCGAGCGGGACATCCGCGGAGACCTGCACACCCACACCGACCTCACCGACGGCCTCGCCCCGCTGGAGGAGATGCTCGCCGCCGCCCACCGCCGCGGCCGGTCCTACGTCGCCGTCACCGACCACGCACCGGACCTCGCCATGCAGCGGATGACCGACGAGAAGATGCTCGCCCAGCGCGAGCGGCTGCGCGCCCTGCAGGGCTCGTACGGGCGGATGCGGCTGCTGCACGGCACCGAGCTCAACATCGACCCGGACGGCGGCGTGGACTGGCCGGCGGAGTTCCTGGCCGGCTTCGACCTGTGCGTGGCCTCGATCCACTCGGCCTTCGCGCTCGACCGGGCGGCGCAGACCCGCCGGCTGATCCGCGCCTGCGAGAACCCGCACGTCCACGTCATCGGCCACCCCACCACCCGGCTGCTCGGCCGCCGGGAGAGCATCGACGCCGACTGGGACGCCGTCCACGCGGCCGCCGCCCGCACCGGCACCGTCCTGGAGATCAACGCCTCACCGGAGCGCCTCGACCTCGGCGACGAGCAGATCCTGGCCGCCCGCCGGCACGGCGTCCGCTTCGCCGTCAACACCGACGCCCACGCCACCGTCCACCTGGACAACCTCCGCTTCGGCGTCGCCACCGCTCAGCGCGGCCGGCTCACCGCCGACGAGGTGGTCAACACCTGGCCGCTCACCCGGCTGCGCGCCCTCCTGCGCCGGCCGGCGGCCTGACGCGGTGTCGGACCGCCCGGCGCGGCCGAGGCCCCGAAGGTCCGGTTCCGACCATGGAGCCGCTCGCCCTCCTGCACGCCGCGAGCGGCTGGCTGCGCCCCGCCGGCGCGCTCGCCGCCGTCCTCTGGCTGGCCGGCTACCTGGCCGTCGCCGTCCTCGACCGGCGGCCCGCCGGTCACCGTGGTCGGCGAGGTGATCCGGGTGCAGCCCGGCCTGCACCGCTCCTCCCACCCCCGGCTGGTGGTGGACGAGGGCGGCGACGACCGCACGGTGGCCTGGGTGCTGCCGCCCGGGGTGCCGGTGCCCGTGCCCGGCACGGTGGTGCGCCTGCATGCCTCCCGGATCACCAGGGCGGTCCGTTCGGTGGCCGCGGTACCGGCCACCGCCCTCGGACCGGCCAGAACCGCCGTACCGGCCTGAGCCCGGTCGCCGGCCGCACCGCCGACGGC
>NZ_JBHWBW010000370.1:0-7994 GCF_042735675.1 Kitasatospora sp. NPDC059571 | reverse complement strand
CCTGCCCGCCCTGCCCGCCGCGGTGACCGCGGTGAACGCGGGCGTCGGCGCCCCGGTCGCCGGGCCGCGGGGGTCGCGCACCCACGGGCCGCGGGGGGGGCCCCGGCCGCGGGCCCCCCCCCCCCGGGGCCGTCCCCGGCGAGGGCAACGGCGGCGGACGGGTGCTCACCGCGTACTACACCTCGCGCGGCCGGCAGCCGGAGGACCTGCGGCAGTTCCTGGCCGCGCGGCTGCCGGACCACCTGGTGCCGAGCGTGTTCGTCCCGGTCGAGCAGATGCCGGTGACGCCCAGCGGCAAGATCGACCGGGCCGGACTGGCGGGCTCCGGGCGGACCGCGCCGCGCGGCAACGGCAGCACCGGCACCACCGTGGAGGCCGGGCTGGCGTACCTCTGGGCGCAGATCCTGGACGTCGAACACGTCGACGTGGACGACGACTTCTTCGAGCTGGGCGGCAACTCGCTGCTGGCGATGGAGATGCTGGCCCGGGCGCGGATCATGTTCGGGATCGGCGTCGACCGGATCCGCCTGCTCACCCGGTCGTTACTGCAGAACCCGACCCTGGGCGCGTTCACCCGGGTCACCCGGGACGCCCGGGGCGCCCACCCCGCCATCGAGCCCGGCCAGGCGGTCGACTACGCCACCGAGGCCGAACTCGGCGTCCCGGTGCACCGCGAGGACGGCCCCGGTCCGCGCTGGCACGAGCCCGGCGACATCCTGCTCACCGGCGCCACCGGCTTCTGCGGCGCCCACCTGCTGCACGCCCTGCTGGAGACCACCGGCGCCCGGATCCACTGCCTGGTCCGCGCCCCCGACCGCGAGCACGCCATGGAGCGGCTGCGCGCCTCCCACCAACGCTACCTGCGACGGGATCTGCACTCCGAGCGGGTGGTCCCGGTGGTCGGCGACCTGTCGGAGCCGCTGCTCGGCCTCGGCCGGCACCGGTTCGAACGGCTGGCCGGCACCGTCGACCTCGTCCACCACCTGGGCGGGCAGGTCAACTTCCTCTACCCGTACCACCAGTTGAGGGCGGCCAACGTGGCCGGTACCCGCGAGGTGATCCGGCTGGCCGGTCACTCCCGGGCCATACCGGTGCACTACCTCTCCAGCATGGCGGTGCTCGCCGGGTACGGCTCGGCCGGCACCCGGCACGTCACCGAGCAGTCGCCGCTCGCCCACGCCGACCGCCTGTCGGTCGGCTACGTGGAGAGCAAGTGGGTCGCCGAGGCGCTGCTGCACCACGCCGCGGCGGCCGGGCTGCCGGTCACCGTGCACCGGGTCAACGACGTCACCGGCGACCTGCGGCACGGGGTGATGAACCCCGGCACCGAGCTCTGCGCCATCATCCGCTACCTGTGGGACAGCGGCACCACCCCCGAGGTCCAACTCCCCCTGGACTTCGTGCCCGCCGACGTCTTCACCCGCGCGCTGGCGCTGATCTCCACCCGGGAGCAGGCCCGCGGCGAGGTGCTGCACCTGACCAATCCGAGCCCGGCGATGCTGCCGGACCTCGCCGAACGGCTCCGCGCCCGCGGCCGGGCGATCACCCGACTGCCCTACCGGGCCTGGGTGGAGAGGCTGATCGCGTTCGCCACCGAGCACCCGGCGCACCCGATCACGCCGTTTGTCCCGCTCTTCGTCGACCGCGCCGCCGACAGCCGGCTCACCATCAGCGAGATGTACTTCCGGCCGGTCTTCCCGCTCTTCGACCGCGGCAACGCCGAACGGGCGCTCGCCTCGACCGGGGTCGAGGTGCCGCCGGTGGACGCCCAGTTGCTCGACTTCTACCTCGAACGCCTGGAGGCGTCCGGCCAGTTGGAGCATGCCGCGTGAACGGCGCGGACCCCGCCGCCTGGTGGAGCGGGGTGGACCTGGCGGACGCCGTCCCCGACGGCCCCGCCGCGTTCTGCGCCGACCTCGGCCCGGCCGGGCTGCTGGCCGGCTACCGGGCGGGCGCCTTCCCGATGCCCGCCGCCGACGACTACGCCATGTACCTGAACGAGGCCCGCTACGAGGACCTGGTGGCGGCCGGCGCGGTCGCCCTCGACGACCCGCTCGGGGACGGCAGCGGCTACCGGGTCGCCTGGTGGTCGCCCGATCCGCGGCCGGTGATCGCGGTCGGCGAGGCCCGCCTCGGCAGCCGGCTCGCCCGCCGGCTGCGCGGCCGGACGAACTGGACGACCACCGCCGACCGGGCCTTCGACGAGGTGGTCCGCCGGTGCGCCGAGGGCCGCCGACCGGTCTGGCTGACCGAGGAGTTGCGCCGCGGGCTGGCCGCCCTGCACACCGCCGGCCGGGCGCACAGCGCCGAGGTGTGGGAGGACGGCACGCTGGTCGGCGGGGTGTTCGGGGTCAGGGTCGGCCCGGTGCTCAGCCTCGACTCGATGTTCCGGCTCCGACCGGACGCCGCGCGGATCGCCGTCGTCGACCTCGCCCGGCGGTTCGCCGAGACGGGCGGCCGGCTGCTGGACGCCCAGTGGGACGGCCCGCACGTGCGCAGCCTGGGCGCCACCGCCATGCCCCGCACCCGCTACCTGCGCCTGCTGCACGAGGGAGGGGACTCCCGGCCGCCGCCGGGCGACGAACGGCCGGTGCGCCTGCTGGGCGCCGCGCTGCTCTGAGAGCCGGACCGCCCTGACGGCCGGTCAGTGTCGGCGGTAGTGGGCGACCACCGCGGCCAGCACGTCGTCCCAGGGCGTCGGCCGCAGCCCGAAGGTGTGCTCCGCCGCGGTCGAGTCCAGCACGAACGGGCTCTCCATCTGGTAGGCGACCTCGCGCACCTCGCGCACCACCGGGTTGACCACACCGAGCAGCCGGACGACCGCGCCCGGGAGCTCGCCGACCCGCACCGGCGCCACCCCGGCCACCCGGGCCAGGTCGGCGACCGCCTCGCGCTGGGTGCGCGGCGCGTTGCTCGGCACGTGCCAGGGGCGGCCCCAGGCCCGCTCGTCGGAGCCCGCCTCCACCAGCAGCCGGGCGACGTCCGCGGTGTACGTCCAGGTGTGCGCGGTGTCCGCGCTGCGCAGGACCTGCACCCCGCGCCCGGCGAGCAGCCGGGGCACCAGCCGGTCGCCGAGGTGGCTCTCGGCACCGGGGCCGATGAAGTCCGAGGCCCGCACCTCGGTGGTGCGGATCCGGCCGGCCTCGTGGCGGGCCAGGGCGTCCTGCCACATCCGGGCCCGGACACCGCCCTTGACCGAGTTCGGCCGCAGCGGCGTCGCCTCGGTCATCGGCGCGTCCACGGCCCCGTAGCCGTACAGGTTGCCGACCGTCGCCAGGACGGCGCCGGTCCGCTCCGCGGCGGTCATCAGGGCCTCCGCCAGCGGCGGCCAGTCCGCGGCCCAGCGCTGGTAGGCGGGGTTGGCGCAGTTGTAGAGCACGGCGGCACCGGCGGCGGCACCGGAGAGGGCCGCGGCGTCCGAGGCGTCGAGCCGGACGGCGCGCGCCCCGGCGACCCCGGGCACGGTGCCGGAGCGGGTGGCCACCACGACCTCCTCGCCGCGCTCCGCCAGCAGGCGGGCGGCCTCCCGGCCGACCGGGCCGGCGCCGACGATCACGTGCTTGCTCATGGAATGCTCCCCGGGTGCTCCGCTTGAATCGAGAACACTGTTCTCCCCTGTGATGAGCATGCTGCACCCAGGCAGGACTGTCAAGAACAGTGTTCTCCGACGTTGTCGCCGTTCTCGCTCCGTGCCAGACTGCGGGTATGCCACCGCAGCGCAAGACCCCCACGCCCCGGGAGCGGGCCCGCGTCGAGTTCACCAAGGACATCAAGCAGGTCGCCCGCCGGCAGCTGGCCGAGGTCGGCGCGGCCGCGCTCTCGCTGCGCGCGGTGGCCCGCGAACTGGGCCTGAGCACGCCCTCCGCGCTCTACCGGTACTTCCCCGGGCGGGACGCCCTGCTGACCGCCCTGATCGTGGACAGCTACGCCGCCGTCTCCGACGCCGCCGAGGACGCCGCCCGGGAGCTCGCCGACCGCCCCGCCCTCGACCGCTGGGTCGGCATCTGCCACGCCGTGCGCGACTGGGCGCTGCGCCACCCGCACGAGTACGCGCTGCTCTTCGGCTCGCCGGTGCCCGGCTACGCCGCGCCGCAGGACACCGTGCCGCCGGGCACCCGGGTGCCCTTCCTGCTCGGGGCCCTCTTCATGCCCGCCGGGCAGGCGCCGGACGGGTCCCCCGGCACGCCGGCCGGACCACCGCCCGGTTCGGCGGCGGACGGCGCAGCGGTGCCGGCCGCAACCCGCCGAGCCCTGGCGCCGCTGCTGGAGCGTCTGCCGCCCGGCGTCCCGGCCGACCGGGTGGTCAGCGGGCTGATCGCCTGGACGTACCTGTTCGGCGCGGTCTCGTTCGAGGTCTTCGGCCACCGCAGCGCGATCGTCGCCGAACCGCGGGTCTTCTTCGACCACGAGATTCGCCGCCTGGGCGCCCTGCTCGGCCTCGCCGGGGCACCCTGAAGCCGCCGCGCGGGCGGCGGTGCGGGCCCTCAGGCGCGGAGCGAGGCCAGCGTGACGACCGTGATGTCGGAGGGGGCGCCGACCCGGACGGGCGGCCCCCAGGCGCCCGCGCCGCGGGTCACGTAGAGCTGGGTGTCGCCGTACCGCTCCAGGCCCGCGACCGTCGGATTCGCCAGCTCCGCCAGGTAGTTGCCGGGCCAGAGCTGGCCGCCGTGGGTGTGGCCGGAGAGCTGCAGGTCGACCCCGTGCCGGACCGCCTCGTACACGGTGACCGGCTGGTGGGAGAGCAGCACGGCGGCCCGGGCGGTGTCCCGGTCGCGCAGCGCCCGGTCGTAGTCCGGCCCCTGGCCCTCGGAGCGGCCGGCGAGGTCGTTCACCCCGGCCAGGTCGAAGTGGGCGAGCTCGGTGCGCGCGTTCTCCAGCGGGTGGACGCCGAGTTCCCGGACGAACTCGACCCAGGGCGCCGCGCCGGAGAAGTACTCGTGGTTGCCGGTGACGAACCAGGCGCCGTCGCGGGCCCGCAGCTGCGCCAGCGGCTCGGCGGCCGGGCCGAGGTCGGGGACCGTGCCGTCGACCAGGTCGCCGACGACGGCGATCAGGTCGGGCTGGACCCGGTTGATGGTGTCGACGATCCGCTGGGTGTGCGAACGGCCCAGGATCGGTCCGAGGTGGATGTCGCTGACGACCGCGATCCGGTAGCCGTGCGCCTGCCGCGGCAGCTTCGCCAGCGGCACGGTCACCTGCTCGACCCGCGGCCCGCGCAGCACGCCGTACATCCCGGTGCCGACCACCGCGGCCGCGGCCCCGCCGGCCGCCACCGCCACACCGCGCGCCACCAGCAGCCGCCGCGACGGGTCGGGCACACCGGCGGCCACCGGCGCGGGCGCCGGAGCGGCCATGGCCTCGGCCTCGGCAGCGGGCGCCTCCTCCACCGCGGCAGGGTCCGGCCCGGAAGGGCGCCGCGCGACCGCGCGGTTCAGCAGCGGACGCACCGCCTCGCCCACCAGCAGCGCGAACACCAGGTAGAGCAGGACCGCCAGCCACAGGTACCCGGGCCAGGCGAACCAGCGCTCCACGGCCAGCGGGAACGCCCGCCCGCCGACCAGCGCCGCGACCGACAGCAGCGGCAGCACGACGACCAGCGCCGTCCCGATCCGGCGCCCGTACCCGCCCGGCGCCGAGACGTCCCGGACCATCCGCCGCCACACGTACCAGTGGACGAGTACGAGCACGGCGACGGCCACCAGGAGCACCAGCGCGATCATCATGCGGCCAGTATCGGCACCCCGTGCCGCCACCTGGCGCCCGGGGCCCCGCTACCCCACCGCCACCTGCCGCGCACCCGCCGCGTCCAGCAGCAGCCGCACCAGTTCCTCCCCCGCGAACGGCACCGCCGGGACGGCCAGCCGGAGCACCCCCTGCCGGCCCCAGCCGTGCGCCTCGCCCCACGCCCAGCCGCGGCCCGGACCGGCCGCGACGGCGCGGTGCCAGGCGCCGGCGTCCCGGCCCGCCGCACCGCAGGCGGCACGGAACCAGTCCGGCAGCGGCGCGTCCGGCCCGTCCAGCGCAGCACAGAACGCCTCCCGCAGCCGCCCGGCCACCGCGTCGGCGTCCTCGGCGGTGAAGACCAGCTCGACCGTCCGGCCCGGCAGGACGAGGCCGTGGAGCCGGCCGTCCCGGGCGCGCCGCAGTTCGGTGCGAACGCCGTCCGGCACCAGCAGCTCGTACAGGCGCTGCACCTCGCGCTCGCCGAGCAGCTCGCCGACGGCCTCGGCCCGGGCCGCCAGGGCCGCACCGGATCCGGCAGGGGCGGCCCGCAGGTCCGCGGGGCCGAGCCGCCGGACGAGCGCGACCGCGTGGGCGCGGACCAGCCGGCCGACTCCCGGGTCCGGGTCGCGCAGAGCCCCGAGCAGCAGGTCGAGGCGGGTGAGCGGGTCCGCCCCGGCCAGCAGTCGCAGGCCCGCACGGCGCTCGGCCGGGCGGGCGCCGCGCGCGAGCAGTCCGGCGCCGAGACCGGGCGGCAGCGTCTCGGGCACCGTCCGCAGCGCGGTCGCGGTCTCGCGGACCACCTTGGCCGACGGGTCGTGCAGCAGCGGCAGCAGCAGATCGACCGGCACCGCGCCCAGCTGCCGCAAGCCGCGGACAGCGCGGACCCGGACGACGGCCGACGGGTGGGCGAGCACCGGGTGCAGCAGAGCGGCGTCCGCGGCCCGGCCGGTCTCGGCGATGGCGGCGATGGGCCCCCCCCCAACGGGCGCCGGGGGCCCCCCCCGGCCGGGGGGGGGGGGCCCCCACCACCCCCGCCCGGCCGCCCCCCCCCCCGCCGGGGGCCGGGCTGTGGTGGCGGGCCGCGGAGCCCGCGCGCGCCCCCCGCCCGCCGCGGGGGCGGGGGGGCGGACCAGCGGCGCCGGATCGTCCAGCCGGTCGGCCACCGCCCGCAGGTCACCGAGGCGCACCAGCCCTGCCAGCACCGTCGCGCGCACCTCGGCGTGCGGGCTGTCGGCCAGTCGGCGCAGCGGCTCCGGCCTGGCCGTCCAGACCGCCTCGCGCGCGGCGGCCTCGGCGGCCGCGCCCCGCACCGCGGCGTCCGGCGCGGTGGCGGCCAGCTCGGCGAGGTCGCGCAGCGGCCGGCGGGCGGCCCCGGCGCGGAAGGCGAAGGCCCGGACGGCCGGGTGCGGCGAGGCGAGCAAGAGGTCGGCCGACCCGGGGTGGGCGCCGACGGCGGCGGCGAGCTGCGCCCGGGCGAAGCCGGACCGGCTGCGGGCCCCGAAGGCCAGCACGGCCGGTGCGGCGGCCGGGAGGTACTGCGCCGGGTCGCGGTGCAGCAGGACGGCGAGCGCCGCGCAGGCCGCCTCTCGGACGGGTACGGCCCAGTCGGCCGTGCGGAGGACCAGCCAGGGCAGCAGTGGCCGGGGCGCCGGGTGGTCGAGGATCACCCGCACCGCGCGGGCCCGGACCCGGCCGTCGGGGTGGGCGGAGGCCAGGGCGACCGACTCGGGCGCCGGGTGCCGTGCACCGAGCTCGGTGACGGCGGCGGCGAGCGCCCCGGACAGCTCGGGGTCCGGCAGCCGCCGGACCTGCCGGTCGACCTCGGCGAGCCGCCGGGGGTGGGCGGCGAGCCGGTCCAGCAGCAGGCCCGTGCGGTCGCGCACGAGCTCGGCGAGCAGGACGGCGGGCTGCCGGGCGGGGGCGGCCCACGGGGCGGGCGGAGCGGCGGGGGGTCGGGTCACCGGGTGATTCTGTCCCTGCCCGGCGGTCACCGGCCTCCCCTTTTCCCCGTGCACCGCTCCGTGCGCCTCTCCGCCGGCATCCGCTCTCCCCCGGCAGCGGCGCGCCGTGACCGGGCGGACACTCTGCGCCGATTCCGGGGCGGGGGCGGGCCGGGCGGGCTGTGAGGCCTCCCACACCGTCGGCGCCGACTACGGTCCTCGATAGTCGTCACGCTCCGTCGCGGCGCGGCCCGGTGGGCGCGGCGGGGCCGGGGGCGGGGGCGCGGGGCGAGGGTAGCCGGGGGGCGGCCGGCGGCCGGGCGCGCGAGC
>NZ_JBHWBW010000369.1:0-8006 GCF_042735675.1 Kitasatospora sp. NPDC059571 | reverse complement strand
GTGCGGGCCTCGGTGAGCTCGCGGCGCAGCGCGGCGGCCTCGGCGGTCGCCGCGGCGAGGCCCAGGGTGGCGTGCCGGTGAGTGAGTTCGGCGGTGATCAGGGAGTGCCGGGTGCGGTCGGCCTCGGCGGCGGTGACGGCCCCCGCGGCGGCGGCCACCTCGATGGCGAGGTCCTGGGCGCGGTCGCGCTCGGCGCCGGAGCGGGCGGCGAGGGCGTGGGCGAGGCGGCGGGTGCGGCGCTCGGCGGCGCGGTGGGTCTCGCGGACGCTCTCGCGGGCGGCGGTGGCGTCCACGATGCGCTGCAGGAGGTCGAGCGAGCCGGCGGTGAAGTCGCGTTCGGCGGTGAGTTCGGCGCGGCGGCCGAGCTTGGCGGCGAAGCCGTGGACGAGGTCGGCGAGGCCGTCGGTGTCCCGGGTGTCGGTGACGGCGCGCAGCAGCAGGTCGGTGAAGTCGGCGTCGTGCTTGACCGCGAAGAGGCCGGCCGCCTCGCCCTCGTCGGCGTTCATCTCGCGCTGGTAGCGGAAGAGTTCGGGGTCGAGGCCGAGGTCGCCGAGGTGCTCGTTCCACCGGTCGTGGATCTCCTCGAAGGTGAGGTCGAGGTACGGGTAGGCCTTGCCGGCCTCGGTCAGGGCGTCCCGGAAGCCCTTCATGGTGCGGCGGCGGCCGCGGGCCTTGCGGTCGCCGGCGAGGCCGATCCGCTCGGCGACCGGCAGCGAGTCCAGGGTGAGGCCGGGGCCGGGGCGGAAGGAGTACCAGAGCTCGGCGAACTTCCGCGGGTCGGAGGAGACCTGGCGGCCGCGCCACTCGCTGACCTTGCCGACGACGATCAGCTCGCCGGTCACGGTGTGCTGCCACTCCAGGGCGACGTGGCCGCAGTCGTCGGCGAGCAGGAACTTGCGCAGCACGCCGGAGCTGGCGCCGCCGAGGGTGTTGCGGTGGCCGGGCAGCATGACCGAGAAGATCAGCTTGAGCAGGACGGACTTGCCGCCGCCGTTCTCCAGGAAGAGCACGCCGGCCGGGGCCGGGCGGCGCCGCGGGCCCTCCGGCTCCTCGCCGAACAGGCCGATCTGCTGCGGGGCCGGCTCGGCCACCGGCTCGCCGACGCCGCGCAGGTCGAGCACCGTGTCGGCGTAGCGGGCGCCGGCCGGCCCGATCGAGTACAGGCGGACCCGGTTGAGCTCGTACATGGGGTGCGGTTTCTCCTGGCGCTGATCAGAGTGCGTGGAACGGCAGGCCGGCGTCGGCGACCAGCTCGTCGGAGTGGTCGGCGGGCAGCAGGGTGGCCGTGCCGTCGGTGACCGGGACGACGCCGAGCTCCAGCAGCTCGGCCATCGCCGCGGAGCCGGCCAGGTCGCGGACCTGGAGCTGGTAGCGGGCGGTGGTGCGGTAGGTGCCGCCGGCGTCGTCGGAGGTCTTCTGCAGGAAGCCGGAGTCGACCAGGAACAGCACGGCCTTGGAGACGATGCCGGTGGTCGAGCCGGCGAGGCGGCGGGCGTCCTTGGTGGCGCCGGTGGCGGAGCGGCGGGCCCACACCCGCCAGGCGGCCTCCAGGCCGGGGGCGTCGCTGGCGGGGTCGGTGACGGCGCCGTCCGCCTCGGCGCGCTCCTCCAGCCGGCGGCAGGCCTGCCGGACGAAGGCGTCCACGCCGTTGACGGTGACCCGGCCGAGGTAGCCGTCGTCGGCGAGGTCCTCGGGGCGGGGGAAGGCCAGCGCGGCGACCGCGAGGTGGGCGAGGCCGTGCAGGAAGCGGTCGGTGGACTCGGAGGCGGCGCGGCGCGAGTAGTCGCCCATCCGGACGGCGAAGACCGAGTCCTCGGCGGCGGCGACCGCCATGCCGGCCCGCGGGGACACCTCCAGGACGACCAGGCCCATGCCGGTGGCGACGGCGTCGGCCAGCCGGGAGAACGGCGGGTCCTCGCGGTAGCGGCGGACCAGCTCGGCGTACTCCGCGTCGCGGGCCGGGAGGAGCTTGGCCTGCAGGCCGAAGGAGACCAGGCGCGCGGCGTCGGCGACGTCGGCGGGGCTGATCGGCGCAGGGGCGCCCTCCGGCTCGGGGGTCCAGACCGCTTCGTGGTGGATCGTCACGGACGGGGCTCCTTGCGAGAGACGTGGGCCACTGGGGGCGCGGGGAACTGCGCGGTCCGAGCGCGGTGCACGGGGTGGGCAGGGACGACCGCTGATGGGGCAGGTACAGCACGGCTGTCCTCCGGACCGCGCAGTGCCCCGCGCCCCTTCGGGGCGGCCGTACCCGTTCGGTCGGCCGCGTCCGGATTGCGCGGTTCTCCCCCGGCCCGGTGGCCGGGAGGTGCCCCCGCGCGTCCCTCACGGCTTGCCATCAGCCGGCCTCCTTGCGGGCGGCGGCCATGCCGGCGGCGTCGAGGAGGGCGCTGCCGACGATGAGGTCGGCGCCGCCGAACTCGGGGTCGTCCAGGCGGGCGCCGTCGTCGACGGCGAACAGCAGGCGCTCCTCGCCCTGGCGGTAGGCGGTGCCGACCGGCGGGCTGGCGGCGTGCACCGCGAGCAGGGCGACCAGGTACGGGAGGTCCGGATCCTGGCGGCGGGCGTCGGCGAGCAGGCCGGAGAGCCGCCGCGGGGCGTCGGCGGGCAGGTCGAGCAGCTCCAGGGCGGCGTCCAGCTGGGCCTCGCTGAAGCGGCTGTCGTCGGGGGTGGCGACGAGGTCCGGCTCGGGGAGCTCGGCGCCGAGGTGCTCGCGCTCCACCGGCGGGGTGAGCAGCAGGTCGACGAGGTCGGCGACGCGGACGGAGACCGGGGTGCGCAGGCCGGTGCCGCGGGCGAAGAACGCGTCGGTGGGCCGGACGGCCTGCTCGACGGGCAGCTCCAGCAGCGGGGCGAGCAGGTGGCCGTACAGGTCGATGCCGCTGCGGGCGCCGGGGGCGGCGAAGGCCTGGCGGTCCTGTTCGGCGCGGAAGAGCGGGCCGGCCTCCAGCAGGCGGGTCTGGAGCTGGGTGTGGCGGCGGATGCAGTCCTTGACGATGTCGACGAGCTCGGCGGCGCGGCGCTTGTGCTCGGGGTCGGTGGACTCGTCGCGGGCCTTGCGGATGTTGGTGAGGATGGCGTTCTCGTGCCGGTACCGGTCGGCGATGTGGTCGAGCGCCTCGTCGATCAGGTCGGGGACGGTCTCCATCCAGTCGACGGCGCGGACGTTGCGCCGGGTGGCCTCCAGGGCGCGGCGCAGCGTCTCGGCGTACTGGACGGTGCGGTAGCGGGCCTGCTCGGCGGCGAGCTGGGCGTCGGCGAGGCGGCCGCGGCGGATCAGCACCTCGAGCTTGACCTCGGCGGCGATCTGGGCGGAGGTGACGTCGGTGTCGAGGGCGCCGACGAGGACGTTGACGGCCTCGTCGGTGGTGCGCAGGTAGACGCCGCCGTCCGGCCCGGGCACCTCCTCGATCAGCTTGAAGTCGTAGTCGCGGCGGACGTACCCGCCGTCGGCGCCGAAGGTGCCGTAGACGGCGCGGAAGCCGCGGTCGACGCTGCCGACGTTGATCAGCGACTCGAGCACCCAGCGGCCGACCCGCTCGTGCTCGGCGGTGCTGCGGGCCGGGTTCTGCGCGGCGATCCGCGGGTGGAGGCGGCCCAGCACTATGTCGCGGTCGGCGCCGGTGTCGAAGTCCATGTTGAGCGTGACCAGGTCGATCACCGCGAGGCCGACCTCGGCCATGGTGTACGACCCGTACTCGCCGGCCAGGTTGACCTTGCGCGCGTCGAGGTCGTGCAGCGGTGCCGTGCAGGCGAGCGCCTTGAGCCGGCGGGCCAGGCCCTCGTCGGCGGCCGGGCCGGGTGCGGGCCGGGCGGCTGCGGCGGGCGGCCGGAGCTCCGCGGCGGGCTGGTCTGCGATGGCGGTCACGGTGGACAAGGTTAGAGGTTCGCACCGACAACAACCGAAACGAGCCTGGTTGCCCCGGTTCCGGCGGCCCCGGGGCGCCATTCGGCCCAGATGTTGAACATGTTCAGTTTGCTACTTGAACGCGTTCAATTCCGAGGTCTAGAGTGCGGGCCATGACCAAGGACACCGATCCGGCGGCGGGCCGGGCCGCCTCGCTGCGGCGCATCCGCACCTGGCTGTGGATCTTCATCGTCTGCCTCGTGCTGAGCGGCCTGACCGCCTTCCCGCTGCAGACCGAGACCCGCTGGCTCGCCTCCGCCGTCGACGGCAGCGGACTCGGCGGGCACTGGCCGGGCCTGGCCCACTGGACGGTGCGGGTGCGCGACGGCCTGGCCGAGACCGGCGGCCGCTACCCCTTTCTGGCCTACGGCACCGACTGGCTGGCCTTCGCCCACCTGGTGATCGCCGCCGCGTTCTGGGGGCCGCTGCGCGACCCGGTGCGCAACGTCTGGGTCATCCGCTGGGCCCTGCTGGCCTGCGCCGGGATCCTCCCGCTGGCGCTGATCTGCGGCCCGCTGCGCGGCATCCCGCTGTACTGGCGATTCGTCGACATGTCGTTCGGAGTCATCGGCGCCGTTCCGCTGCTGATCGTGCTGCGGGCGATCCGCCGCCTCGAGTGGGCCCGGGCCGTCGCCGTGCCGAACGGCTTCACCCCGGCGGCCGCCCGGTGACCGCCGGCACGGCCACCGGTGCACCGGCCGGCCTCGACCGCCTGGACTTCCCGCGCTGGGTGGCGCACTTCACCGCCGAGGCGGCCTGGCGCGCGGAGCTCGGCGACCCCGACTGGTCGCGCGGCGCCTGCGCCTCCGCGGCCCTGCTGCGCAGTCTGCAGAAGTTCCAGGTCGGCGAGGACGGCGACGGGGCCGGACTGATCGGCAAGGCGGACGCGGCGGGCGACGCCGACTACGCCGCCGCCGTCCGGCTCTTCGTCGCCGAGGAGCGCAACCACGCCCGGCTGCTCGCCGAGCTGCTCCGGGCCACCGGGACACCGCTGCTCGGCTCGCACTGGAGCGACGCGCTCTTCGTCCGCTTCCGGCGGCTGCTCGGCCTGCGGCTGGAGCTGATGGTGCCGCTGGTCGCCGAGGTGGTCGCGGTGCCGTACTACCGGGCCGTCCGGGACGGCGCGGCGGACGGCCTGGTCGCGGAGGTCGCCGGCCGGATCGCGGCGGACGAGCGGCGGCACATCCCCTTCCACTGCCTGCGGCTGCGCACCTCGATCGGGCAGCTGCCGGCCGCGCTGCACTCCCCCGCCGTCGCCTGCTGGCGGCTGCTGGCGCTGGCCGCGGCCGTCTTCGTGGCGGTGGACCACGGCCCGGCGCTGCGGGTCCTGGGCATCGGCCGCACGCGCTTCGTCGCGGGGTCGGCGGCGGTCGCAGCCGAGGCCGCCCGGGCGCTGCGGCCGGCGCGATGACGGCGCACCCGGGGCGTGCGGCCCGGACCGACACCTGGCCCACCGGGCGGGCGCTCGGCGTGCTCGCCGCCGGAACGGCGACCCAGGTCGCGCTGTACCCGCTCTGGTCCGCCCTGCCCGGACCGGCCGGCGCGTTCGCGTCCTCGCCGGTCGGGGTCCTGATGTGGTGGCTGTCGCTCTGGCTCGGTCCGATGGCCGACTTCGCGGTCACCCGGCGGTGGATCCGCGCCGGCGGCCCGCTCGGGCCGCTCCGCGTCACGCTGTGGACCCTCCGGGCCGTCGCCGTGGGCACGGTGGCGTGGATCGCCGCCGCGGTGGTGCTGCTCGTCCTCGCGATGGTCGCGCTCTGACCCGGAGGGGCCCCGCGCACCGCCGGCCGCCACCCCAACTGCCTTGCCCCGCAGACACGTCCGGCATCGTACGGCGGTACCGGATGCAAACGGGTGACGGCCGTTCGGCACAACCTGGCCCCCGCCCGACCGCCCCGGCACGGGAGCAAACGATCAGGCCCTACGATCACCCCCAGGAGCTGCTGGAAGGCGGGGCTACGCGTGGCCGACGCGGTGATCGATCTCAATGCGGACCTCGGCGAGGGGTTCGGACGCTGGACACTGACCGACGACGAGGCGCTGCTGTCCGTCGTCACCAGCGCCAACGTCGCCTGCGGGTTCCACGCCGGCGATCCCTCCACCATGCGGCGGGTCTGCGCACTGGCGGCGGAGCGCGGGGTGCGGATCGGTGCCCAGGTCTCCTACCGGGACCTGGCCGGCTTCGGGCGCCGCGCGATGGACGTGCCGCCGGAGGAGCTGGCGGACGAGATCGCCTACCAGATCGGCGCGTTGCAGGTGTTCGCGCGGGCCGCGGGCTCCCGGGTGTCGTACGTGAAGCCGCACGGGGCGCTGTACAACCGGGTGGTGGCCGACGACGAGCAGGCGGAGGCGGTGGTCTCCGGGGTGCTGCGGGCCGGCGCGGTCTGCGACGGGCCGCTGCCGGTGCTGGGCCTGCCCGGGTCGAAGTTGCTCGCGGTCGCCGAGGGGGTCGGCCTGCCGGTGGTCGCCGAGGCCTTCGCCGACCGCGCGTACACCCGGGCCGGCACGCTGGTGCCCCGGCTCGAGGCGGGCGCCGTGGTGCACGACCCGGAGGCGGTGATCACCCGTGCGGTGGGCATCGCCCGGGACGGCACGGTGACCGCGATCAGCACGGAACCGGTCACCGTCCGGGCCCGTTCCCTCTGTGTGCACGGCGACACCCCGGGCGCCGCCCAGCTGGCCTGGCGGGTCCGCGGGGCGCTCGCCTCGGCCGGTGTGCGGGTGGAGGCCTTCAGCTGAGCCCGGCCGGGCACGACGGTGCGACGGGCGCGACGACGGGGGAGGCGGTGGCCGTGGGCGGGATGACGGTGCGTCCGGTGGGCGAGGACGCCCTGCTGGTCGAGGTGGCGACGGCCGAAGAGGTGGCCTCGCTCTACGCCCTCCTGACGGAGCGCCGGGCCGGCCTGCCCGCCGTGACGGAGATCGTGCCCGCCGCCCGGACGGTCCTGCTGGACGGCGTCGCCGACCGGGCCGCGCTCGCCCGCGAGCTCGCCGGCTGGCGGCTGCCCGCGCGTCCGCCCGCCGAGGGCCCGCTGATCGAGGTGCCGACCGTCTACGACGGGGCCGACCTCGCCGAGGTCGCCGGGCTCTGGGGCGTCTCCCCGGAGGCAGCCGTCCGGATCCACACCGGCGCCGAGTACCGGGTCGCCTTCTGCGGCTTCGCCCCCGGCTTCGGCTATCTGACCGGGCTGCCCGAGCAGTACGCGGTGCCGCGCCGCGCCACCCCGCGCAGCAGCGTGCCGGCCGGCTCGGTCGCCCTGGCCGGGACGTACACCGGGGTCTACCCGCGCTCCTCCCCCGGCGGCTGGCAGCTCCTGGGGCGCACCGCCCTGCCGCTGTGGGACGCCGGGCGCGAGCCGGCCGCGCTGCTCGCGCCCGGCGTGCGCGTGCGCTTCACCGCGGCGGGGCCGGGCGCCGGAGTGCCGCAGGAGGTGACCGGGCGTGGCTGAGCTGCTGGTGGTGCGGCCCGGACCGCTGACGACCGTGCAGGACCTCGGACGGCGCGGGGTCGCGCACCTGGGGGTGCCGCGCGCCGGTGCGCTGGACGAGCCCGCGCTGCGCGCGGCCAACCGCCTGGTCGGCAACCCGCCCGGCACCGCGGCGCTGGAGACCACGCTCGGCGGCGTCGCGGTACGGGCGCTGGCACCCGTGCTGGCGGCGGTCACCGGCGCTCCGGCCGGCGTCCGGGTGGACGGCCGGCCGGCCGCGTGGGGCGCGGCGGTGGCAGTGCCGGCCGGCGCCGTGCTGGAGGTCGGGCCGGCCAGCCACGGGGTGCGCAGCTACCTGGCGGTGGCCGGCGGCATCGCCGTGCCCGGGGTGCTCGGCAGCAGATCCACGGACCTGCTCTCCGGACTGGGCCCGGCGCCGCTGGCCGCGGGCGACCGGCTGCCGGTCGGCGGTGCCCCGGTGGGCCCGGGCGCCGCGCTGGTGCCGCTGCCCGCTCCGCCCGCGGAGCTGGTGCTGCGGCTGCTGCCCGGCCCGCACGCGGACTGGTGGGCCGCCCCGGGGGGGCGGGCCCCCGGGCGGCCCCCGGGGGGCCCCGCCGCCCCCCCCCGGGGCCCGGGGCCCCCGGGGCCCCCCGCCGGCGCGCCCCCCCCCGGGG
>NZ_JBHWBW010000368.1:3602-8008 GCF_042735675.1 Kitasatospora sp. NPDC059571 | reverse complement strand
GGGCCGCCGCGACGCTCGCCGCCACGGCCCTGCGCCGCGGCCGCCCGGCGGGCGGTCAGCCCGGGTAGGCGAAGGACACCGCCTGGTGCCCCTGGAGGACGAACTCCCGCCACTGGTTGCCCTGGAGGCGGAAGATCCGGTGGTCGCCGGAGACCGCGAGCACCGGCGGCACGGTGTCCCCGGTACGGGTCTCGGTGCCCGACACCGCGGTCATCGACTCACCGCCCTGCAGCGGGGAGTCGCTCGCCTGCGAGCCGTCCGTGCCGATGTAGTGCAGGAGTTGGAGCTTGTCCTGCTCCGCGCCGAGCACCAGCAGCTGGTCGCTGTCGGCCCAGGAGACCGAGGCGACGTCGGTCAGCAGCGGCGCCAGCGGCCGCAGCCCGGTGATCCGCACCCGGGGCGAGCTCGGCGTGCCCTCGTGCACCACGACACCGATCTGCAGGGACAGCCCGGAGGTGTCCTTCAGCACCAGCGCGACCCGGGTGCCGTCCGAGGAGACCCGCAGGCTCTGCACGGTACGGGTGCCGAGGCCGTCGACCTGGGCGGTGAGCGCCTTGCGGTCGCGCACCATCAGCACCCGCGGCGCGGCCGGGTCGCGGTCGACCAGCCAGAGGTTCTGCCGGCCGTCCCAGCTCGGCGAGGTGAGGGCGGTGCCGCCCGCCCCGCCGGAGCCGGTGGGCACCGGGTCGCCGAGCCGGTCCCCCTCGGCCAGCCCCGCCACGTACAGCGCCCGGCCGTCCGTGCTGACCGCCGCGGCGGCGCCGCCGTCCCGGCGGACGGCGACCTCACGCACCTTGGCCTGGCCGGCCTGGCCGAGCGGGCCGGGCACCGGGTGGCCCGGGGTGTCGCCCTGGGCGAGGAACAGCTGGCCGCCCTCCACCTGGTAGTACTGCGAGCCGGCGGCGGAGCCGGCCAGCTGGCCGGGGGCCGCCTCGCCGGCCTGCGCCGCGGTCAGCGAGCAGCCGCCGCGGACGCCGGACAGGTCCAGCCGGTCGAGCTGGCCCTTGGCCTGCTGGTCGGCGAGCGTGTGGTAGAGCTGCATGGCCATCTGGGTGCAGGCCGTCTGGCGGCCCGCGAAGTCCGGCATGTCGACCCGGACGGAGGCCACCCCGCTGTCGCTGACCGTCACCGGGCCCTCGATCCGGACCCCGTCGAAGGCGGTGTGCACCGCCGGGGCCAGCCAGCGGGACGGCCCGGCGGCGAGCGCCTTGGCGGCCGCGGTCAGCGGGTCCGTCCGGCGCCGCAGGAAGATCGGGTCCGGCACCATCGCGGGCGACGCCGCGGCGCCCTCCGCCGACGGGTCGGAGGCCGCGAAGAAGTAGCGGTGGACGGCCCGGTACGCGTTCTTGAAGTTGGTCTGATCGACGATCAGCCCGTCCGGCAGCCGGTCGATCCGCCACTCGCCCTTGTCCGGGCCCTCGGTCTGCTTCACGAAGGTGAAGGTCTGCCGGTACGCCGGGTCGGCCGACACCCGGTACGAGTGAGCCTCGTCCAGCTCGGCGACCTTGGTCCCGCTCAGCGTGATCGTGGTGGTGTCGGCCGTCCGCCCGGCGCTGTCGCGCTTCGGGGTGGCGGCCAGCACGACCACGCCGGCCTCCGGGTTCCAGCGCTTGTCGGCGTCGGAGGTGAGGTACTTGCGGGCGGTGTCGTAGTTCTTCGCCTCGTCCGCGTTGGAGGCGTCGAGGAAGCCGGCCAGCAGGTCGGCCGGGTCCTCGCCCTTGTGCGGCGGGACCGGGAAGACCCGGACCTGGAGGTTCTCCGCACCGGCGCCCTGCGGGACGTCGACGCGCTCCGGCGGGCCGTCCGAGGGCATCGCGGCGCAGCCCGCGGCGGTCAGCAGCACGGCGAACACGGCGCAGACGGCCCGCGCGGAGCGCAGGTCAGCCCTCACGCTGCTCTTCCTTGGCACGCTGCGACCCCTCCGTCCGGGCGTCCGTGGTGTCCCCGCCGTCCTGGGACGGCAGCGGGCGGCCAGGTCCGCGGTCCACCACGACCTGGGCACCGGTGGCACCGTATCCCGCCGCCACTGCGCGGACGTCCGAGGGGTCGGCGACCGGTGCCGCGGCCGGCCGGCCGAGGCCGGGGCCGATCGACAGCACCCCGCCGAGCCCGCTGCCGAAGCCCGGCTGGCTGCTCTCCGGGGTCTCCGGGCTGTCCTGGCCGGCCGTGCCGGTGCCGTCGGCGGCGGCCATCGCGGTGGCACCCGCCGGGCGCAGCGCCCGGCGGTAGGGCGCACCGGTGGCGGCCAGGCCGCGGTTGTGCCGGGAGTCGTCGGGCTCCAGCCGGAACGGGGCGCGGACGATCTCGCCGCCGCGGGTGCGCGGCAGGGTGAGCCGGAAGTGCGACCCGCCGCCGGGCTCGCCCCACGCCTGGAGCCAGCCGCCGTGCAGGTGGGCGTCCTCGACGGCGATGGACAGGCCGAGGCCGGTGCCGCCGGTGGTGCGGACCCGGGACGGGTCGGCGCGCCAGAAGCGGTGGAAGACGCGGGACGCCTCGCCGGGTTTCAGGCCGATGCCGTAGTCGCGGACGCCGATCGCGACCGCGCCCTCGCCGGTGCCGAGCCGGACGACGACGTCGCCGCCCTCGCCGTGCTCCAGCGCGTTGACGACCAGGTTGCGCAGGATGCGCTCGATGCGGCGGGAGTCGACCTCGGCGACCACCGGGTTCTCGGCGCCGCGGATGATCACGGCGCTGCCCTTGGCCTGGGCGAGCGGGTCCGCGGACTCCACGACGCGGGTGACGATGTCGCGCAGGTCGACCGGCTCGGCGTCCAGGATCGCGGCGCCGGCGTCGAAGCGGCTGATCTCCAGGAGGTCGGCGAGCAGCGATTCGAAGCGGTCCAGCTGGTCCTGGAGGAGCTCGGCGGAGCGGGCCGCCATCGGGTCGAGGTCCTCGCGGCTGTCGTAGATCAGGTCGGCGGCCATCCGCACGGTGGTGAGCGGGGTCCGCAGCTCGTGCGAGACGTCGGAGACGAACCGCCGCTGCACCCGGGAGAGCTCCTCCAGCTGGCGGATCTGGGCCTGGAGCGCGTTGGCCATCCGGTTGAAGGACTCGCCGAGGCGGGCGATGTCGTCCGTCCCGGTGACCTTCATCCGCTCCTCCAGGTGGCCGGCGGCGAGCCGCTCGGAGATCCCGGCGGCCATCCGGACCGGGGTCACCACCTGGCGGACGACCAGCCAGGCGATGCCGCCGAGCAGGATCACCACGAACACGCCGGCGGTCGCCAGGGTGCCGGTGACCAGGCCGAGGGTCTTGGTCTCCTGGCCGAAGGAGAAGACGTAGTAGAGCTGGTACGGCGTGCCGTCGGGCCCACTGAACTGCTTGCCGATGACCAGGCCGGGCTCGGTGTAGGCCGGGCTGCCGTCGTCGGGGCTGCGCTGGATCGTGGTGGTCTGCTGGTGCGGCACGCCGGGCTGGCCGGCGACCTCGTCGCGCAGCTCCTGGCTGATCGAGCCGGGGACGATGTTGCCGGAGTACCAGGCGCCGCGCAGCGCGGCGCTGGGGGCGCTCTGCTGGCTGCCGGTGGAGGGCACCAGGGCGACCACGGAGTAGACGCCGGTGCCGCCGCTGGCCAGGTCGGAGACCTGCTTGATCAGCCAGGTGCCGATCTCGTCCCGGCTGGGGTCGTTGCCGGTGCCGGCCTTGGCCTGGAGGTTGATCGCCTCGTTGATCTTGTCCTGCTCGATCTGGAAGCCGCCGAGCGCCTGCCCCTGCGCCGCGTGCTTCTTGGTGTCCAGCAGGCCCGTCCGCACCTGGGCGACAACGACCACGCCGAGCACCAGCACCACGACCACGGACAGCAGCAGCGTGGCGGCGACCACGCGCAGCTGGATGGAGCGGCGGTAGAGAGCGAGCAGCCGGCGGACCGGCCGCCGGAACTGACGCACCAGGACCGAACAGAGCGCGGCCGGGCCCCGGCGGGGCCGGTGCCCGCGGGTGGTCGAGCTCAGCACGTCACCGCGCACAGCAGCCTCCCCGCCGGCATCGGTGCCCGACGGGGAGTCGTCAGCCTTGTACCGCGTCACGTCAGCTGGGCCCGGCCTTGTAGCCCACGCCCCGGACGGTGACCACGATCTCGGGCCGCTCCGGGTCCTTCTCGATCTTCGAGCGGAGGCGCTGGACGTGCACGTTCACCAGCCGGGTGTCGGCGGCGTGGCGGTAGCCCCAGACCTGCTCCAGCAGCACCTCACGGGTGAACACCTGCCAGGGCTTGCGGGCCAGCGCGACCAGCAGGTCGAACTCCAGCGGGGTCAGCGGGATGCCGCGGCCCTCGCGCTTGACGGAGTGGCCGGCCACGTCGATCACCAGGTCGCCGATGGTCAGCTGCTCGGGCGTCGGCTCCTCGGCGCGGCGCAGCCCCGCCCGGACCCCGGCCACCACCACCGTTGGCTTGAAAAGCGTTGTGA
>NZ_JBHWBW010000368.1:0-3592 GCF_042735675.1 Kitasatospora sp. NPDC059571 | reverse complement strand
GCGCCGGCGCCCACCCAAGCACACCCCGCGCGCCTGTTTGCCGGCCGCCGGGGGGGGCGGGGGCGCCCCCCCGCCCCCCCCCCCCCCGGACCCGGGCCACCAGCTCCTTGGGCTTGAACGGCTTGGTGACATAGTCGTCGGCGCCGGACTCCAGGCCCACCACGATGTCGACGGTGTCCGTCTTCGCGGTCAGCATGACGATCGGGATGCCCGACTCGGCACGGATCTGGCGGCAGACGTCGATCCCGTCCCGGCCGGGCAGCATCAGATCGAGCAGCACCAGATCCGGCTTGGTCTCGCGGAACGCGGCAAGCGCCTTGTCCCCGTCCGCCACGAAAAACGGCTCAAAACCCTCACCACGCAGCACAATGCCGAGCATCTCGGCCAGTGCGGTGTCGTCATCGACGACCAGGACACGTCCCTTCATGTCTCCATCTTCTCATTACCCGATTGTGACCTGCGGCACAGCTGCCGCGAATCGCCCGCCGGCGCACCCGCCCAACCGGGCATAGCACCGCAAAAACCCCAGCTCAAGGCCGTCCCACCGACCGTTGTCGATCAGCAACGGGATACCCCTGGGGCGGTCGGCACCGCCATGGCACGATGGGCGCCACGGCAGCGACCCACGGCCGTCCGCCGTACCGACCGACGCCGCACCGACCTGCCGGCGCCGGGGGCGACACGCTCCCGGCCCCGCCGAGGAGCCTTGAGATGACCGACACCCCGGGCTGGGCCCCGCCCGGCTCGCCAGAGCCGCACCGCGACGACCAGCGGCCGCCTGCCGGGGAGCAGACGGACCCCGGCGGCGCAGCGGGCGGCACCGGGCCGTACGACGGCGGGTACGGCGGAGCGTACGGCAGCATCCCTTCGCAGGGCCAGGGCCCGGACGGCCCCGGCGGGCCCGCCTGGGGAGGCGGCGCGCCGGGTGGCTGGGGCACGCCCCCTCCGGGTCCCGGGGGCTGGGGCGCTCCCGGAGCCGGCCCCGGCGGCTGGGGTCAGGTCGGCTGGGCCCCGGTCAGCCCGAAGCCCGGCATCATCCCGCTCCGCCCGCTCGGTGTCGGCGAGGTCCTCGACGGCGCGGTCACCACCGTGCGCAAGCACTGGCGCACCGCGCTCGGCCTCTCGTTCACGCTGGCCGCCGTCGAGCAGCTGGTGCAGGCGCTCGCCGACTGGTGGGCGTACCAGAGCCCCGGCCGGTCCTCCGACGTGCTGTCGCTGGCCGTCGGCATGCCGCTGAACCTCCTGCTCGGGGTGGTCGCCGTCGGCATGCTCACCATGGTGGTCAGCAAGGCCGTGCTCGGGCACCCGACCGACCTGCGCGACGCGTGGACGGCCGCGCGCCCCCGGCTGCTCGCGCTGACCGGCGTCACCCTGCTGTCCGGCCTGATCGTCGCCGCACCGCTGATCCCGGGCATCGTGCTGGTCGTCCTCGGCCTGGTGGGCGTCACCGACCACGCCCTGCTGGGGCTCGGGCTGCTGCTCGGCCTGGCGGGCTCGCCGTTCGCCCTCTGGCTGGGCGTCCGGCTGAGCCTGGCCGCGCCGGCGCTCGTCCTGGAGCGGCAGGGCGTCATCGCGTCCCTGCGCCGCTCGACCCGGCTGGTGCGCAACGCGTGGTGGCGGCTGTTCGGCATCAAGCTGCTCACCCAGCTGCTGATCACCCTCGCCTCCGGCATGATCGCCGCGCCGTTCGTGATGATCGCCCTCGCCGTCGCCGGCCCGACGGACGCCGGGCCGGCCGACCCGTTCGCCGCCGCCGCGCTGCCGCCGCTGGGGCTGCTGATCGTGGCGATCGCCGGCACGCTGGTCGCCACCTTCACCATCCCGCTCGCCGCCACCGTCAACGTGCTGCTCTACATCGACCAGCGGATCCGCCGCGAGGCGCTCGACATCGAGCTCGCCCGCGCCGCCGGCCTGCCCGAGTACGGCACCGCCCCGGCCGGGCAGCCCGCCCCGGGAGCCTGATCCGATGACCTACCGGGGGGCACCGGGCCCGCTGCTGCGCACGCTCGCGGACGGCGCCCGGGTCACCGTGCCGCGGGTGCCCGCCCGCGACGCGGCACGCAACGAGCTGCTCGACCCGTCGTACCACCGGCACGACCCGAGCCTCGTCCAGCAGGCCATGGACTGGGTCGACGAGCAGATCGCCCGGCTCTTCGGCCACGTCGGACAGGCGATGGCCGGCGACAGCACCGGCATCGTGCTGCTGGTGCTTCTCGCCGCACTGGTCGGCGGGGCGCTCTGGTGGCGGCTCGGCGCACCGCGCCGCGAGGCCCGCGGGGCGACCGCGCTGTTCGAACGGCAGGGCCCGCGCAGTGCCGACCAGCACCGCGCCGAGGCCGCCGCGCACGCACGCGCCGGCGACTGGACGCAGGCCGTCCGCGAGCAGATGCGCGCGGTGGTGCGCGCCCTGGAGGAGCGCGCCCTGCTCGACGTCCGGCCCGGCCGCACCGCCGACGAGGCCGCCGCCGAGGCCGGCCGCGCCCTCCCCGGCCACGCCGCCGGCCTCACCGCCGCCGCCCGCACCTTCGACGACATCGTGTACGGCGAGCGGAGCGCCGACCGGGCCGCCTACGACGGCCTGGTCGCCCTCGACCGCGCGCTCGCCGCCACCCGCCCCGTCCTCGCCCCGACCGGCGGAGCCGCCGCATGACCACCGCACCACCGCTCGGCCCGCCCGACGCCGCGGCCCCGGCCCCCGCCACCGCGCCGGGCCCCGCCGGGGACACCGCCGCCACCAGCCTCGCCGTCCCCGGCCGACTGCTGCGCCGGCGCGTCCGCCGGTACCTGCTGGCCGCGGCCGCCCTGGTGGTCACCGGACTGCTCGTCAGCGGCCTCGGCAGCACCAGCACCTGGCCCGCGCTCGACCCGCGCTCGCCCGACCCGACCGGCACCCGCGCCCTGGTCCGGCTGCTGGAGGACCGCAAAGTCGCCGTCCGCACCGCCTCCGGACCGGCCGAACTCGCCGCCGCCCTGCGCGCGGACGACACCACCGTGGTCCTGCCCGAGACCTACCTGCTCGGTCCGGACGACCTCGGCACCGCCGCGGCCGCCGCGCGCGGCCGCGCCACCCGGCTGGTCCTGATCGCCCCCGACGACGCCGCCCTGGACGCCCTCGCCGGCGGCATCCGCACCGCACCGGCCACCGACGGCCTGCCGGACTACGCCACCGAGAGCAGCACCCCGCCCGGCTGCGACCTCCCCGAGGCCGCCCGGGCCGGCAGCGCCGAACTCGGCGGCGAGCTGTACCTGCCGCAGGCCGCCGACACCGGCTGCTACCCGCACCACGGCCACCCCTCGCTCGTCCTGCACGACGACGGCGCCGGGCACCAGACCGCCGTCCTCGGCAGCGGCCGCCCGCTCACCAACGCCCGCCTCGCCAAGGACGGCAACGCCTCGCTCGCCCTCGGCCTGCTCGGCGCGCACCCGCACCTCGTCTGGTACCTGCCGGACCACGGCTCCGCCGCGCCCGCGCCGCCGGAGGTCAGGCAGCGCAGCCTCGGCGACCTCGTCCCGGCCGGCTGGTCCTGGGCCGGTCTGCAGCTCGCCGTCGCCGCCGCCCTCGCCGCGCTCTGGCGGGCCCGCCGGCTCGGCC
>NZ_JBHWBW010000367.1:0-8017 GCF_042735675.1 Kitasatospora sp. NPDC059571 | reverse complement strand
GATGTGTATAAGATACAGGTCCAGCAGGGCGGTCTCCTCGGGGCTCAGCTTCAGCCCGGCGGCGGCCAGCAGCGGCGGCAGCTGCTCGACGGTGCGCGCGCTGGCGATCGGTGCGGCGACGGTCGGCCGGGCGGCCAGCCAGGCCAGGGCGACCGTCGCCGGCTGCACGCCGTGCCCCGCGGCGACCTTGTCCAGCGCCTCCAGCACCAGCGGGCCCCGCGGCTGGTCGAGGTAGCGGGCGGCGCCCTGCGCCCGGGCGCTCGCCACCCCGGCGCCGCCCGGCCGGTACTTGCCGGTCAGGAACCCCGAGGCCAACGCGTAGTACGGCACCGCGGACAGCCCGTTCGCGGCCACCACCGCGGCCTGCTCGCCCTCGTAGGTCTCCCGGGAGACCAGGTTGTAGTGCGGCTGCACGGCGACGTAGCGGGCGAGGCCCTCGCGGTCGGAGAAGGCCAGGGACTCGGCGAGCCGGTCGGCGCCGATGTTGGACGCGGCGATCTCCCGGACCTTGCCCTCCTTCACCAGGTCGTCGAGCGCGGTGATGATCTCCTCGACCGGGGTCTCGGGGTCGTCGCGGTGGGTGTAGAAGAGGTCGATCCGCTCGACGCCGAGCCGGCGCAGCGACTGCTCGGCGACCCGCTTGAGGGTGGCGGCCCGCAGCCCGGAGGCCTCCGGGTGCATGCCGGCCTTGGTGGCGATCACCACCTGGTCGCGCACCCCGCGGCTGCGCAGCCAGTTGCCGATCACGGTCTCGGACTCGCCGCCGGTGTTGCCCGGGACCCACGCCGAGTACACGTCGGCGGTGTCGACGAAGTTGCCGCCGCCGGCCAGGTAGGCGTCGAGCACGGCGAAGGACTGCTCCTCGTCCGCCGTCCAGCCGAAGACGTTGCCGCCGAGGGAGAGCGGCGAGACGGCCAGGTCGGAGGTGCCGAGGGTGACCCGGGGGGCTTCGTTGCGGTTATCGGTCATGCCGGAGGTCAACCGGATCGTCCGCGCCGCCATTCCGGTGCCGGGGCGGAGTTCACGGGGCTGTCGCACGCTCGTTGCACGGGGTTGCGGGGACGGTGTGGAGATCACTCGGGGGAGGGGTCCGGGGTGTCGGCGGGGCCGCCGCGTTGGCTAGAGTCCTCGCCATGGCTGACAACGACTACGACCCCGCCGGCAGCACCCAGATGTTCCGGGCGTTCGTCGACGAGACCCCGGCCCCGCAGGCCCCCGGCTCCGTGTCCACCTACGGCAGCAGCAGCGGCGGCAGCCGCACCGGCGTGATCGCCGCCGTGGTGGTGGTGGCGCTCGTCGTCATCGGCGCCGTGGTCTGGCTCGCCGTCAAGTAATCCGCGCTCCGGGCACGCCCGCCCAGGCCGGGCGGGCGGCTGCCCGTGCGCCCGTCGTTCCCGTGCCCCAGGAGGCCGCGCCGTGACCCAGCCCACCGAGACCGCTCGCAGCCTGGGCCTGGAGGGCGCGGTCAACGCCCGCGACCTGGGCGGCTACCGGACCTCCGAGGGGCGGGTGCTGCGGCCGGGTGCGGCACTGCGCGCCGATGCGCTCAACCGCCTCACCGATGCCGACCTGGCCGCTCTCGCCGACCACGGGATCCGGCAGATCGTGGACCTGCGGAGCCTCGCCGAGGTGCGCGAGGCCGGGCCGGACCGGGTGCCGGGCCTGCCCACCGCCGACATCTCGGAGGCCGAGTACTCGGCCACCCCGGTCACCGTCGAGCGGACCGCCCCCGACGGCATCACCCTGCACCACCTGCCGGTCTTCGCGGAGCACTTCGACATCTACGTCGCGCTGCGCAACGCCCTCGCCGACCGGGACGCCGGCAAGCAGCGCGCGCTGCTCGGCGGCGGCAAGGCCGAGGCGATGATGGTCGGCCTGTACCGCTGGTTCGTCACGGACGAGGTCGCCCGGGACCGCTTCTCGACCGTGATCCGCCTGCTCGCCGAGCCCGCCGGCACCCCGCTGCTGTTCCACTGCTCGGCCGGCAAGGACCGCACCGGCTGGACGGCGGCCCTCGTCCTGACCGCCCTCGGTGTGGACCGGGCCACCGTGTACGAGGACTACCTGCTCACCAACGAGCGCTCGGCCGCGATCATCGAGCACGTGGTCGGCAGCTTCGGCACCCGCGGGCTGATGCAGGAGCCGGAGCTGCTGCTGCCGGTGTTCCGCGCGGACCGCCGCTACCTGGACGCCGCGTTCGAGGAGGTGGCGGCCGGCTGGCCGTCCTTCGAGGACTTCTGGCGCGACGGCCTGGGCCTGGAGGACGGCGTGCTCGACGGGCTGCGGGCGAACCTGCTCGACTGAGCAGGACCGCCCTTTACCCCGCCGCCTCACCCCTCCGCGGTCAGTCCGGCGCGCAGCTGGGCCAGGGTGCGGGTGAGCAGCCGGGAGACGTGCATCTGGGAGATGCCGATCTCCTCGCCGATCTGCGACTGCGTCAGGTTGCCGAAGAAGCGCAGCATGATGATCCGCCGCTCGCGCGGCGGCAGCTTGGCCAGCAGCGGCTTGAGCGACTCGCGGTACTCCACGCCCTCCAGGGCCAGGTCGTCGTAGCCGAGGCGGTCCGCCAGCGGGCCGTCGCCGTCCTCCTCGCCGGGCGCGGAGTCCAGCGAGCTGGCGGTGTACGCGTTGCCGACCGCGAGGCCCTCGACGACGTCCTCCTCGCTGACGCCGAGGCAGACGGCCAGCTCGGCGACGGTGGGGGAGCGGTCCAGCTTCTGGGCGAGCTCGTCGCCGGCCTTGGTGAGCGCCAGGCGCAGCTCCTGGAGGCGGCGCGGGACCCGCACGGACCAGCTGGTGTCGCGGAAGAAGCGCTTGATCTCGCCGACCACGGTGGGCATGGCGAAGGTCGGGAACTCCACGCCGCGGTCCGGGTCGAACCGGTCGATCGCCTTGATCAGGCCGATGGTGCCGACCTGGACGATGTCCTCCATCGGCTCGTTGCGGCTGCGGAAGCGCGCGGAGGCGTACCGGACCAGCGGCAGGTTGAGCTCGATCAGGGTGTCGCGGACGTAGGTGTGCTCGGCGCTGCCGGGCTCCAGGGTGGTCAGGCGGCGGAACAGCGACCGGGAGAGTGTCCGGGTGTCCATCGGCCGGTCGCCGACCACCGGCGCGGCCGCGGCGGGGGCCTCCGGCTGCGGCCCGGCACCGGGCGGCTCGGGGCTGACCCCCCGCTGGACAGGGAACTTCTCGACGACCGCACCGACCGGCTCTCCGGACACGCGCCCACCCCCTCGTGACTGACTGTTCAACGGTCCCCACCGCTGCGTGGTTCCCGTCGCCTCGCCCCTCCCGTCCATACCGGCGCTCGGGTGTCGGCAAACCCCGCCCGGGTGAGATGTCACGCGGCGGTAACGCGCCGGACGGCGGGGGTGTGCGGACGGCCCGCGCGCCGCGCGGCGGCTCACTCCTCCCAGGAGTTGCCGGTCCGCAGGCGGGTGAGGATCCGGGCGAGCAGCCGCGAGACGTGCATCTGGGACATGCCCAGCTCGGTGGAGATCTGGGACTGGGTCAGGTTGGCGAAGAAGCGCAGCATGATGATCCGGCGCTCCCGCTCGGGCAGCTGGACCAGGAGGTGGCGGACCATGTCGCGGTGCTCGACGTCCGCGAGGGCGGAGTCCTCGTAGCCGAGCCGGTCGAGCAGGGCCAGGCCGCCCTCGTGCTCCTGCGCGGCCTCCAGCGAGGCCGCGTTGTAGGCCCGTCCGGCGTCCAGGCAGGCCCGGACGTCCTCCTCCGGGATGCGCAGGCAGGCGGCGATCTCCGGCACCTTCGGAGCGCGGCCGTGGGTGACCGTGAGCTCCTCCATGGCGCCGCTCACCTGCACCCACAGCTCCTGGAGCCGGCGCGGGACGTGCATGGTCCTGACGTTGTCGCGGAAGTAGCGCTTGATCTCGCCGAGGATGGTCGGCAGCGCGTAGGTCGGGAACTGGACGCCGCGACCGGGGTCGAACCGGTCGATGGCGTTGATCAGGCCGATGGTGCCGACCTGGACGATGTCCTCCATCGGTTCGCTGCGGCTGCGGAAGCGGGTGGCCGCGTAGCGGACCAGCGGGATGTTGATCTCGATCAGGGCGGCCCTGACGCGCTCCCGCTCGGGGGCGTCCGGCGGCAGCTCGGCGAGGCGCTCGAACAGCACCCGGGTGAGCGTGCGGACGTCGACAGGCGTGCGGGTGCCGGTCTGGCGGTCCCTCATCCCGGCGGCCTTGAGCTCCGCGACGAGGTTCTCCGCGGGGGGCGGGGGCACCTGCTCGCCCGTCCCGCGCGCACTGTCCTGTGTCCGCACGGACACGTCACCCCTCCCAGAGTCGACTCCTGCGATCCGGGTCGCGGCCCGGGGGGTCCGGCTGCGCTCACCACCTCGCCAGATCCGGCAAAACCGGTCATAGCATCACAAGTCGCGCACATCAGCGGCAAGCACCGGCCGTAGGCGTGTTGGCTGACGCGGGCGGCGCCGCGAGGGTGTGCGGCGGCCCTCCGCCGGGGGTGCTGGCGGAGGGCCGCAAGGGTCGTGCGTATGCGACGGATACGCCGTGCGGGTGATCAGACCTCGATGTCGGCGATCACCCAGGTGGCGAACTCCCGCCACTGCCCGGCGGCGGCCTGATGGGCCGGGTGGTTGAGGTACGACGCGAGTGCCGCGCGGTCGTCCACGAGGCTGTTGATGGCGAAGTCGTACGCGATGTCGCGGTCGGTGGTGTTCCAGCCGCACTCCCACTCGCGCAGCTCGGGGATGACCGGGCCGAGCCCGGCGAACGCCTCGGCTCCGGCGACGGCCCGCTCGTCGTCCTTGGCGACGCCGTCGTTGAGCTTGAACAGGACCAGGTGCCGGATCACGATGGCGCTCCTAGCTGGTGAGGGTGATCGAACCCCGCCACGGTAGCCGCCCGGGCGACCCGCTCAGCTCACCAGCCCGGTCATGAACGTCCCCACCGCCTTCGCCGCCTCGGAGATGCCGACGAAGCCGGACTGCACCAACTCCGCCGCCCGGGTGGGGGAGGTGATGATCGTGTAGATCACGAAGATGAGCAGGAGATACATGCCGATCTTCTTCGCCTGAGCCATCGGACTGGCCTGCCTCCCTGACACCGGGACGCCGTCGCTCTCCCCGGGCGTCCTACCGCTGTCGGGCAGCTTATCCACCGGACGGCCGATCGGGTGAGTGCCGCGTTCACCCCCCGGGACGAAGGTCCCCGCGAGTGGGGGCTTTCTACGGGTGCCCGGGGGTCCCCCGTGCCGCACGATGGAGGAGTACCGCGGGGTCTGGCAGGAATCCCCGGTACGTGGACCGGGACTCCCCGCTGTGGGACCGGACGCCGCGACTTCCCCCTGACGCGGCGCCGGTAGTGGGAGACCCGAGCAGGGGCGCGGCTCCGTCCCCCCGGGAGCCGCGCCCCTTATCCACGCCCAGGCAAGCGCGAAGGGCCCGAGCTGCAGTCAGCTCGGGCCCTTCGTCGTGAGAGCGGTAGCGGTGGGATTCGAACCCACGGTGGAGTTGCCCCCACACACGCTTTCGAGGCGTGCTCCTTTGGCCGCTCGGACACGCTACCGAGAGGAACTCTACCGGACGGGTCGGGCGGTGACGAAATCCGTATTCAGCGCTGGGTGTCGAAGAAGGCCCGGAGCTGCTCGCCGCACTCGTCGGCGAGGACGCCGTGGATCACCTCGGGCCGATGGTTGAGGCGGCGGTCGCGCATCACGTCGAAGAGCGAGCCGGCCGCGCCGGCCTTCTCGTCCAGGGCGCCGTAGACCACCCGGTCGATCCGGGAGAGCACGATCGCACCCGCGCACATGGTGCAGGGCTCCAGGGTGACGACCAGCGTGCAGCCCGACAGCCGCCACTCGCCGACGGCCCGGGCCGCCTCGCGGATGGCGACCACCTCGGCGTGCGCGGTGGGGTCGCCGACCGCCTCCCGCTCGTTGTGCCCGCGGCCGATCACCGTGCCGTCGGGCCCGAGCACGAGCGCCCCGACCGGGACGTCCCCGGTGGCGGTGGCCAGTGCGGCCTCGGCGATGGCGAGGCGCATCCGGTCCGTCCACCGGTCGCGTACCGGGTCGGGGCGCACGGGGGCCGGGAGGGGGGAGAGCCGGGTGGCCGGTGCGGACTGCATGGAACCAGTGTCGGGCACGGCCGCAGCCGCTACCGAACGGCCTCCAGGACCTCGCCCGCGCCGAGCGCCTCGGCGATCTCGGCGAGCGCGTCGCCGGGCACCGCGCCCTCGCCCGCCAGCGCCACCAGTTCCCGCGCCGCCAGCCCGAAGTCGGCCAGCAGGTCGGAGTCGCCGAGCGGCCCGGCCTGGGCGCCGAGCGGGCCGGCGTCCTCCTCGTCCTCGTCGTCGTCCGCCTCGGCGGAGCCGCCGTCGAGGGCCGACTCGTCGTCGTCCTCCACATCGGCCACCAGGGCGTCGAGGTCGTCGAAGTCCTCCGCGTCGATCAGCTCGTCGGTGAGTACCGAGCCGTACGAGCTGCGGGCCGCGGCGGCCCCGTCGGAGACGAAGATGCGCGGGTCGTCCTCGCCGTCCACCCGGACGACGGCGAACCAGGCATCCTCCTGCTCGATGAAGACCAGGACGCTGTCGTCGTCCTGGGCGGCCTCGCGGGCCAGGTCGGCCAGGTCGGCCAGGGTTTCGACATCGTCGAGTTCCGTTTCGCTCACGTCCCACCCGGCATTGGTGCGAGCAAGCACTGCAGCGAAGTACGCCACCAGGGACACTCCCAAGATTGGTCTCGGCTGTAGGGGATCTCGGGCGAACGCGGTCCGGCCGCCCCCGCGCCAGAGGCGGTCCGCTGTTCGGACCGTCCCTCCGGCATCGTGACAGAAAGCCCGGCGCTGCGGGGGGTGTTCGGCACCGCGTCTTCGCAGGTCGTGTCGGAATGGCTGGCCGGCGGCCGACGGAAGGGCCGGTTCGGTGTCAGATCCGGAAGGTTCGCATCCGGAGCGCCTCGCGCATGCGCCGCTCCTTGGTGCGCCGGGGCTGTACCCGGGCCCGCAGCTCACGTGCCTCGGCGAGCTCGCGGAGGAACAGGGCGCGGCGCTTTCGGCGCTGCGCCTCGGTCTCGTGGACGTGCGGGGGAGACTCGTCTGTCGAGCCTGTCCCGATGGCCGGGTTGCTCTTCATACGGTCCGAGTTTCCCAGATGTGTCCCGTTGACACCACGGACAAGGTCTCGGTCAGGTCTCTGCCCGTCCGGGCGCCCGCCCCGCCGGACCCGGCCCGTCCGTACCCGCCCCGGGGCGTTCCGGCCGCGAGTCGTACGCACGTGCTCTTCGACGTTATGGTCGAGCCATGCGTCTCCACGTCGTCGACCACCCCCTGGTCGCCCACAAGCTCTCCACCCTGCGCGACGAGCGCACCGACTCGCCGACCTTCCGCCGCCTGACCGACGAGCTGGTCACCCTGCTCGCCTACGAGGCCACCCGGGACGTCCGGACCGAGGAGGTGGAGGTCACCACTCCGGTCGCCGTCACCACCGGCACCCGCCTCAGCCACCCGCGGCCGCTGGTCGTCCCGATCCTGCGGGCCGGCCTGGGGATGCTCGACGGCATGACCCGGCTGCTGCCGACCGCCGAGGTCGGCTTCCTCGGCATGGTGCGCAACGAGGAGACGCTGGAGGCGTCGACCTACGCGACCCGGATGCCGGACGACCTCTCCGGCCGGCAGGTCTACGTCCTCGACCCGATGCTGGCCACCGGCGGCACCCTGGTCGCCGCGATCCGGATGCTGCTGGAGCGGGGCGCCACCGACGTCACCGCCGTGGTGCTGCTGGCCGCCCCCGAGGGCGTCGAGGTGGTCGAGAAGGAGCTCGCCGGCCGGCCGGTCACCGTGGTCACCGCGGCGCTGGACGAGCGGCTGAACGAGCACGGCTACATCGTGCCGGGCCTCGGCGACGCCGGGGACCGCCTCTACGGCACCGCCGGCTGACCGGACGCACAGCTGACGCCGAAGGTCCCCGCGACTGTCTCTCAGACACATCTCACAGCGCACGAAGCGAGCGGGGATCGGCGGAGCGGGCGAGTGGTG
>NZ_JBHWBW010000366.1:7373-8022 GCF_042735675.1 Kitasatospora sp. NPDC059571 | reverse complement strand
CGCCGGGGTCAGGCCTCGGCGGCCGAGAAGCGGCCCGGGTCGGCGACCACCGCCCCGACGACGCCGGGGGCCCCGCCCCGCCGCGGGGCGCGGGGGCGCCGCCCACGCCCGCCTGACGGGCCCGCCGGTCGGGGACTCGGCCGGAGGCGGTTCTCAGCCCGCCGAGAGGCCGTCGAGCAGGGCGAGGGCGTCCTCGACCGACCCTGCCGGGTCGGTCACCGGGTAGAGGACGCCCCGTACGGTGCGGGTGGCGTCCAGGACCAGGGTGAGCCGCTTGAGCCGGTCGACGCCCGCCGCCCGGAAGGTGGGCAGGCGGAGGGAGGCGGCCAGCTGCAGCTCGGCGTCGGAGAGCAGCGGGAACGGGATCCGCGCGTGCTCGGCGAATGCCGCCAGCTGGTCGGGGCGCTGGGTGCTGACGCCGTACACCTGGGCGTCCCGGGCGGCGAACTCGGACATCCGGTCGCGGTAGGTGCAGGACTCCAGGGTGCAGCCCGGGGCGCCGGGGACGGTGCTCCAGCCGGGCGGGTAGTCCGCACCGCCGGGAGCGTAGGCGCCCGGGAAGCAGTACAGCACCGTCCAGGCACGGTCGGGGGGGGGGGGGGGGGGCGGGCGGGGGGGGGGGGCGCGGGGGGGGGGCGCGGGGGGGCGC
>NZ_JBHWBW010000366.1:0-7363 GCF_042735675.1 Kitasatospora sp. NPDC059571 | reverse complement strand
GCCCGGCGATGGCCGCCGGGCGCGGCGACCTGCTCGGCGAACTCGGCGGCGGCGCGGTCGGGGGGGCCCGCGCGGGGGGGACGGGCGCGGGCGGGCGGGGGCCCAGCCCCGGGCGGGGGCGCCCGGGCCGCCCCGGCCGCCGGCCGCAGCGGCGAGTTCCAGCTCGGGCAGTCGGCGGCCGGTCAGGGCCAGCACCCGGCGGGTCTCGGCGGAGTCGGCGGCACTCGTACCGGAGAGCACCCCGTCGCCGAGGACGTACCGCCCGCCCCAGTCCTGCAGGGCGACCAGGACGGGGAGCAGGCCGCGGCCGGTGTCCGTCAGGTGGTACTCGTAGCGCGGCGGGTGCGGATGGTAGAGCCGCTTCTCCAGCACCCCGTCGGCGACCAGCGCCTTGAGACGTTCGGTGAGGGTCTTCCGGCTGATCTCCAACCCGGTGCGCAGCGCGTCGAACTGGTGCGTGCCGCCGGCGATGTCCCTGATCAGCAGCAGGGTCCACACGTCGCCGACCACCGCCAGCGCCTGGGAGATCGCGCAGTCCGGGTCCGCCGCTTCACTGTGCCGCATGATCACCGATTATAGTGAGTTCCCTAAAGAGACTCACTCCCCGTCGCGCGGACCCGCCGGCGGGGCGGTCGGAGCGAAGAGGGGTGGACGTGACGACGGAGACGGTGTCCTCGGCAGGACGCGGGGCGGAGCACGGGGCAGGGCACAGGAGCGGCCGCGAGGGCGGGCGCGGCAGCAGCGCCGGGGTGTTCTGGCGGTACTGGACGGCCTCGACGGTCAGCCGGCTCGGCGACGAGGTGACCGGGGTGGCGCTGCCGCTGATCGCCGTGGTCGCCCTGCACGCGACGGCCTTCCAGGTCGGTCTGATCGCGGCCGCCGGCTACCTGGCCTGGCTGCTGATCGGGCTGCCGGCCGGCGTCCTGGTCCACCGGCTGCCGCTGCGCGGCACGCAGGTGGCGATGGATCTGATCCGAGCGGCCGCGGTCGCCTCCGTTCCGGTGGCGGCCGCCCTGGGCGTGCTCGGGCTGCCGCACCTGGTGGTGGTGGCGCTGGTGGTCGGCCTGGCGAGCGTGGTCTTCGACGTGGGCAATGCCACCTTCCTGCCCTCGATCGTCGCCAAGGAGGAGCTGACCGCACGCAACAGCCTGACCTCCGGCAGCGCCGCCGTCACCCAGCTGGCCGGACCGTCGCTCGGCGGCGTGCTGGTCCAGCTCCTCGGCGGCGCCGCATCGATGCTGGTCGACGCGGTCAGCTACCTGGTCTCCGCCGCGCTGATGCGCAGCCTGCCCCGCACCCGGCAGCCGGTCGGGGCGCGGACAGCCGGGGACGGCGTGCGGGCACAGATCCGCGAGGGCTGGCGCTACGTCACCCGGCACCCGGTGATCGGGCCGTGCACCGCCGACGCCACCGCGGTGAACTTCGTCTGCGGCGCACTGATGACCCTCACCCCGCTCTTCCTGGTCAGGACCCTCGGCGCGCCGGCGGCCGTGGTGGGCGTACTGATGGCCACCGGCGGGCTGGGGAGCCTGCTCGGCGCCGCGGCCACGCCCCGCCTGGTGGCCGGGGTCGGCGGCGGCGCCGCACTGCGGGGCGCGGCCGCCATCGCCGCCGCCTTCGCCTTCCTGCTCCCGGCTGCCGGCCCGGGCTGGGGCACCCTGCTCTTCGCCGTCGGCAACGCCGGCTTCGCCGCGGGCGTCGTCGTCACCAGCATCGTGACCCGCACCCACCGGCAGACCCACACCTCGCCGGAGCTGCTCCCCCGGGTGATGGCCACGGTCCGGTTCGTCTCCTGGGGCGCCATCCCGGTCGGCGCGCTCGCCGCCGGCGCGGCCTCCACCGCCTGGGGTACCCGAACCGCCCTGCTGCTGACGGCGGTGGCCGCCCTCGCAAGCCCCGCGATCCTCCTGGCGAGCCCCGTCCGGCGTATGCGCGAACTCGCCTGACCCCGGGCACGGTGGAGCCGGGCGGGCCGGGACCACGCGCCCGGCCGGCGTGTTTCCGCGCACCGGGCGATGTACCGGAGGACGGCTCTCTCGGCGTCTCTGGCAGGCTGGGCGGGTGACGCAAGGGAACGTCGAGGAGTTCATCGCCCACCGCGCCAGGATGTTCGGCCTGGCCTACCGGCTGCTCGGTTCCGCCGCGGAGGCGGAGGACGTGGTGCAGGACGCGTATCTGCGCTGGAGCGCGGCCGACCGGGCGCAGATCGGCCATCCGGGGGCCTGGCTCGCCCGGGTCGTCACCAACCTCTGCATCAACCGGCTCACTTCGGCGCGGGTGCAGCGCGAGCGGTACGTCGGGCCGTGGCTGCCGGAGCCGGTGTTCACGCAGGACGGCTCGCTCGGGCCCATGGAGTCGGCCGAGCAGCGCGACGCCGTGTCGACGGCCTGGCTGGTGCTGCTGGAACGGCTCACCCCGACCGAGCGCGCGGTCTACGTCCTGCGCGAGGCGTTCGGCTACGGACACCGGGACGTCGCCGGGGTGCTGGACCTCACCGAGGCCAACTGCCGCCAGCTGTACCGCCGGGCGGTTCGGCGGGTGGCGGAGCCCGGGCCCCGCTTCGCACCGGCGGTCGAACGGCAGCGCCAACTCGTCGAGTCCTTCGTCACCGCAGCGCGCGAGGGCGATCTCGCGGGGCTGGAGAGGCTGCTCGCCGAGGACGTCCTCTGGTGGAGCGACGGCGGCGGCAAGGTCTCCGCGGCCCTGCGCCCCATCGTCGGCCGGGAGAAGGTGCTGCGCTTCCTGGCCGGCATCGGGCCGCGGTTCGCGGACGGCTGGGAGTTCACCACGGCCGAGGTCAACGGGCTGCCCGCACTGGTCGCGTACGGCGTGGAACGGCTCACCGTCACCTCCTTCGAGCTGCGGGACGGCGTCGTCACGCAGGCCCACGTCGTCCTCAACCCGGACAAACTCGGCTTCGCCGCTCGACAGTTCAGCGCCATGGCGGCCGGGTCGCGGCCCGCCGCGACGTGACGGCACAGCGCGGCACGGCGCGACGAGTGAGCCAGGTCACGGCGGAAGCTGTCACATCGTCGGGTGCTCGCCGGTTCTCAGCGGACGACGGACGCTCCACCGGGGAGCGCCCGCCCTCCGGAGGGACGGAACTGCGATGACCACGATTCTGGTGACCGGCGGCACCGGCACGCTCGGCCGGCTCGTCACCGAGCGGCTGCGCTCGGACGGGCACGACGTACGCGTGCTGAGCCGTTCCGCCCGCCCGTACGCCGTGGACCTGCGCACGGGCAACGGGCTGGCCGAGGCCGTCAACGGCGTGGACACCGTCGTGCACTGCGCGTCCTCGACGCGCGGCGGCGACGAGGAGGCGGCCCGGCGGATGATCGGGACGGCCCGCCGGGCAGGCGTGCGGCACCTGGTGTACATCTCGATCGTCGGTGTCGACCGGGTGCCGCTCGGCTACTACCGGACCAAACTCGCCGTCGAGAAGCTGGTCGAGGAGTCGGGACTCGGCTGGACGGTGCTGCGCACCACGCAGTTCCACGACCTGGTGCTGCAGTTCCTGCAGACCTCGGCGAAGCTGCCCGTCCTGCTGCTCCCGGCAGGCGTCGCCGACCAGCCGATCGACGCGGCGGAGGTCGCCGACCGGCTGGCCGAGCTCGCCACCGCGGCCCCCTCCGGCACGGGCCTGCCCACGGCCGGGGGCTGGGGAAGGGTGCCGGACATGGGTGGCCCGGAGGTCCGCACGCTGCAGGACCTCGCCCGGGCCTATCTGGGCGCGAGCGGACGGCGAAGCCCCGTGCTGGGCGTCCGCCTGCCGGGCCGGACCTACCGCGCCTTCCGGGCGGGTGGGCATCTGACGCCCGAACGGGCCGTCGGCCAGGGCACGTTCGAGCAGTTCCTGGCCGCACGCCTGCCCGGGCGCGGCTGACGCCCGGGACCGCGTACCGGGGTGCCCTGCACGGCACCCGACCGTCAACACCCATGGATCGAAAGGACCGCACCACCGTGATCACCACAGAGCGCCTCCGGCTGCGCCCGCTGACCGAGGACGACGCCGACTGGTGGGTCCGCCTCCACGCCGACACCGAGGTCAACCGGTTCGTCGGCGGCTACACCCGGGACCAGGCCACCGTGCGTCTGCGGGCCGTCGAGCAGCAGTGGACGGAACGCGGTCACGGGCTGTGCGCCGTCGAACTGCGCAGCACCGGCGACACGATCGGACGCTGCGGCCTGAACTGGTGGGAGCAGTTCGGCGAGACGGAGATCGGCTGGACCTTCGCCCGCGAGCACTGGGGACGGGGCTACGCCACAGAGGCGGCCCGGGCCGTTCTCGCCTGGGGTTTCGGCCCGTTGGGGCTCCGGCAGATCACCGCCATGATCCACCACGGCAACACCGCCTCGTCCGGCGTCGCCCGGCGACTCGGGTTCACACCCCTGCGCGAGGACACGGTCCTGGAACGCCCCTGCACCGTCTACGCCTTGGCCCGTGGCGACGCCTCCCCGCCGGCCGGGGACTGACCGGGGTCGCAGCGGTGGTCGCGGCGCCCGACCGGCAGGCCGGGCGCCGCCACCGCTCACCTCAGCCCTGCGCGGTGTGCGCCCGGCCGAAGTGCCGGGCGAAGAACCGGACCGCACTGTCGGCCTCGAACCTGGGCAGTTCCTTGTGCCTGCCCGCGTTGGCGTGCAGCGTCTTCTCCTTCGAGGCGAACGCGTCGAACAGCGCGAGGCCCTCCTCGCGCGAGATGTGCTCGTCGTCCCACTGCATGTCGAACTCGATCGGGACGGTGATCTGCTTCGCCTGCTCGGCCAGGACGTCGGGCCAGTGCTGGCCGAAGACCGCGGCCGAGATCCTGGGCTCGACCGCAACGAACGGCACACCGATCGCGGTGCCCATGTTGATGCCGTAGTAGCCGACCGGCCCGTCGGTGCCGATCTCCGGGAGCTCCTGGAGGGCGTCCAGGGTCGCCTGCCACTCGGGCACGGCGAGCTCCGCAAGGTACGCGTTGTAGCGCACCACGACCGGCCCCTCCGGCTCGCCCGCGGCCCTGGCCCGGAACAGCTCGGCGATCTCCAGCTCGTCGTGCTCGGTGCGCGGCCGGTCGCCGTGGCCGGGCGCGTCGATGACGGCGACGTGGAAGCCGCAGCCGGCCACCAGGAGGCGGGCGCGGCCGGCCATCGCAGGATGCTTCTTGTGGTTGCCGCCGCCGTGGCCCATCAGGATCAGCGGGGCACGGTCGGCGCCGGAGAGCGGCGACCAGAGGACTCCGGGGACGTCGCCCACGGTGAAATCACGCTCGAGCATGCCGTTCGACGACGACTCGGCGGTGAACTTGAGAGAGTGCACGGCTGTGGCCTTTCGGGAGTGCCTTGGTTTCGAGGCGCTCCCGGCGGCGGCTACGTCTGTCGCCCGACCGTGACGGAGAGGGGGAGCACCCACATCGATACGGCGTTCATGGGTCTCACCTCCTCGGGCGGTGTCTCGGTCGGCCACAACGTACCAGCCCGGTGATCGCCCTCCAAGCCGTTTACCCGCCGGATCGCGTCCGCCGGACTGAGACCGGGACGGGGAACGATGACCGTACGTCACCTGATGGGCCGTCCGATCGCCCGTGCGGTCGGCCACCGGCAAGGGAACGGCAAGCGGACGTCAATCGGCGCCGGGCAGGCTGGTCGTTCCGAGGACAAGGGGGACGCCATGCGGGACGCGGGCGGGACGGGGCGGGACCATGCGGTCGTCGCCGGGGCGGGGATCGGCGGGCTGCTGGCCGCGCGGGTGCTGAGCGAGAGCTTCGCCCGGGTCACCGTGGTCGACCGGGACGCCCTGCCGGACGGGGGCGGCCCGCGGCGCGGGGTGCCGCAGAGCCTGCACGCGCATGGCATGCTGTCGAAGGGCTTCGAGGTCCTGCAGGACCTCTTCCCCGGGCTGCGCGCCGACCTGGTGGCCCGGGGCGCACTGGTCCGGGACGTCCAGGCGGACGTGAACTGGTTCAACGACGGGCGGCTGCTGCACCGGGCGCCGTCGGGGATCCCCTGCCTGATGGTCGGCCGGCCCGAACTGGAGCGGTACCTGCGGACCCGGGTGGCTGCCCTGCCGGGCGTCGAGATCCAGCAGCGGACGGAGGTCGTCGAGCCGGTGGCCGACCCGACCGGCCGGCGGGTGACCGGCGTGCGGCTGCTGCGGGTCAACGCGGAGCCGGAGGTGATCACGGCCGACCTGGTGGTGGACGCCACCGGCCGCAGCAACCGCGGTGCGACCTGGCTGCGGACGCTCGGCTACGAGCCCGCGCCCGAGGAGCGGGTGGATTCGGGCCTGGTGTACGTGTCCCGGGAGTACCGCCGCCGTCCGGGCGACCTGGACGCGGACGCGATCGTCATCGGTGCCTCGGCCACCGCGCCGCGCGGAGGCGTGGCGCTCAGCGGCGAGGACGACCGCTGGCTGGTCACGCTGTTCGGCATGAACGGCGACCTCCCGCCGGTCGACCACGCGGGCTACCACCGCTTCGCGCAGCGGCTCCCCGTACCGGACCTGCACCGGCTGCTGGAGCGGCTGGAGCCGCTGACCGAACCGCGGCTGATGCGCACCCCGGTGTCGATCCGCCGCCGGTACGAACGGCTCGACCGCTTCCCGGCCGGCTACCTGGTGCTCGGCGACGCACTGTGCCAGTTCAACCCGACCTACGGGCAGGGAATGACGGTGGCGGCGTGCGAGGCCGCCGCGCTGCGCCGATGCCTGGCGGAGCGGTCGGACGACACGCTTGCGGCGCGGTTCTTCCGCCGCGCGGCCACCATCACGGACGTGGCGTGGGACATGTCCGTCGGCGGCGACCTGCGGTTCCCGTTCGTCCGGGGCCGCCGCACTCCGCGGGTGCGGCTGCTCAACCGGTACGTCGCCCGGATCCACCGCGCCGCCCAGAGCGATCCCGAGGTCGGCCGGACCTTCCTGGCCGTGGCCAACCTCCAGGAGCCGCCGCAGCGCCTGATGGCACCGGCCGTCCTGTCCCGCGTGCTGCGGCCCCGCCCCGCGCCGGCCCCCGGGACCCCCGCACGGCCGGCACCGCCAGTGGCGGCACCCGCCGCGGAGCATCCGGAGCGGACGGCCTCCTGAGCGCCCGTCGAGCCGGCCGCTCGGTCTGCACGCCACATCAGCGAAGGCCCGTACCGGACCCGCCACCCCGGCAGGTCCGGTACGGCCGCCCTCCGCCGGCCATCCGGCCGCCGGCGGCGGACCGCCGGTGTGCCGTTGTGCCATTCGTCGTCACCGGCGGCTTCGCTCCGGCCGCTCCCCCCACGGAGCAGCCGGGCCGCACCGGCAACCCTAATCCGTAGTGAAGGCGGCTCCAGAGCGTCTCGGTCGGGGCTTCGGGGGCTGCCTGATCTGACGGACACCTTCCTTACTCCTGGCCCG
>NZ_JBHWBW010000365.1:0-8076 GCF_042735675.1 Kitasatospora sp. NPDC059571 | reverse complement strand
CGGCGCCGCCCCCCCCGCCCCCCCACGCCCCCCGCCGCCGCGCGCGGGGGGGGGGGGCCCGCGCCCGGCGCCGGGAGGCCGTGGCAGCCGATCCGGCAGGACGCGGGATCACGGGTGCTGGCGGAGCCCGATGACGTTGCCGTCCACGTCCTTGACGGAGGAGACGAGCATGCCGCCGCCGACGTCGTGCGGCTCCTCCTCGGACTCGGCGCCGGCCGCGATGAGGGCCCGGTGGGCGGCGGCGATGTCGGGCACGTCGCGGAAGCAGACCGGGCCGGTGAGGGCGCGCTCGTGGGCGTCGGGGACGAGGCCGATCTGGTGGCCCCCGACCTCGTAGCCGACGTAGTACGGGCTGTCCGTTGACGGTTCGACACCGAGGAACGTGCCGTAGAGCTCCTTGGCCCGGGCCAGGTCCTTGACGTGGTAGATGATCACGCTGATGCCGCTGCTCATGATGGGGGTGCTCCTGGATCTCGAAGTAGTGCCGCAGCGGTCCTACGGGATCCGCCGGTGATCCCACGGTACGTTCGGGCCTCGGCCGCGGGCTTCTCCGAAACTGATCGATCGGACGGCGCCGCCGGCGGAGGCTCCCGGTCTCAGATCCCGGGGTCGGGCCCGGGGGCCGGGACGGGGGCCGCGGCCAGGGTGAGCAGCATGGTGGTGCCGCCGCCCGGGGTGTCCTCGATGTCGAGCGAGCCGCCCATCGCCTCGGCGAGGCCGCGGGAGAGGGCGAGGCCGAGGCCCACGCCGGTGGTGTTGTCGGTGTCGCCGAGGCGCTGGAACGGCAGGAAGACGCGGTCGCGGTCGGCGGGGTCGATGCCGGGTCCGCGGTCGGCGATGCGGATCTCGACCCGGTCGTGCAGGCTGCTGGCGCTGACCAGGACGGGGGCGCCGGGCGCGTTGTGGCGCAGGGCGTTGGCGACGACGTTGGCGAGTACGCGTTCCAGCAGCGGTGCATCGGCCAGCACGGGCGGGGCCACGTCGAGGCCGAGCGGCCGCACGGGTGCGTCGCGGTCGGCCAGCGAGTCCAGGGCGCGCGGCAGTACGTCCCGCAGGTCGGTGGGCTCCAGGTGGAGGGTGAGGGCGCCGGCCTGGAGCCGGCTCATGTCGAGCAGGTTGTCGACCAGCCGGGTGAGCCTGACGAGCGATTCGTCGGCCAGGTCGAGGAGTTCGGCCCGGTCCTCCTCGGAGAAGCTGACCTCGGGGCTGCGCAGGGAGCCGACCGAGGCGAGCGCGGCGGCGAGCGGGGTGCGCAGGTCGTGGCTGACGGCGGCGAGCAGGGCGGTGCGCATCCGGTCGGCGGCCCGGATGGGTTCGACCTCGGCGGCGACGGTGGCGAGCCGGTCGCGCTCCAGGGCGGCGGCGACGTGCGCGGCGAAGGCGGTGAGGACGCGCTGGTCGGCGGCGGGCAGCCGGCGGCCGGCCAGGACGAGCGAGGCGCCGCTGCCGGCCGGGACCTCGGTGACGGCCCGGCCGGGTGTCGGGTCGCCGCCGGCGTCGCTGCGGGCGACGACGGCACCGCCGGCCCGGTCGAGCAGGGCGACCGAGTCCATCCCGAAGGCGGTGCGGGTCTTCTCCAGCAGCGCGGGCAGGGCGTCGGCGCCGCGCAGCACGCTGCCGGCGAGGGTGGAGAGCGTCTCGGCCTCGGCGGTGGCCCGGGCCGCACGGGCGGTCAGCCGGGTGGCGCGGTCGACGACGGTGGAGACGGTGAGGGCGACGGCGGCGAAGACGACGAGGGCGATGACGTTGTTGGGCTCGCCGATGGTGAAGGTGCGGACGGGCGGGATGAAGTAGTAGTTGAGCAGCAGCGAGGCGATGAGCGAGGCCAGCAGGGCGGACAGGGCCCCGCCGAGGAGGGCGACGGCGACCACCCCGAGCTGGAAGATCAGGGCGACCGTGGTCAGGTTGAGGGTGCCGGTGAGCGGCGACAGCACCGCGGTGAGCAGGACGGGCAGCAGCAGGCCGGCGGAGTAGCCGACGACGGTCCGGCGCGGGGAGTGCCGGCGGCCGAGCGCGGGGAGTCGTCCGCGGCCGGTGAACGCGTGGGTGACCATGTGGACGTCGATGTCCTCGGAGGCGTCGACGGTGGTCTCGCCGATGCCCGGCCCGGTGAGGAAGCGGGCCAGCCGGCCGCGTCGGCTGGTGCCGAGGACCAGCTGGGTCGCGTCGTGGGCGCGGGCGAAGGCGAGCAGCGCGGTCGGGATGTCGTCGCCGACCACGACGTGGTAGCTGCCGCCCAGGGATTCGACCAGCTGCCGCTGTTCGGCGAGGGTGCCCGGGGAGGCGCCGGCCAGGCCGTCGCTGCGGGTGACGTGGACGGCGAGCAGGTCGCCGCCGGCCGTCCGGTCGGTGATCCTGGCGGCCCGGCGGATCAGGGTCTCGCCCTCGGGGCCTCCGGTGAGGGCGACCACGACGCGTTCGCGGGCCTCCCAGACGCGGTCGATGTTGTGGGTGGCGCGGTAGTCGCGCAGGCCCTCGTCGACCCGGCCGGCCACCCAGAGCAGGGCGAGTTCGCGCAGCGCGGTGAGGTTGCCGACCCGGAAGTAGTGGGAGAGCGCGGCGTCCACCTTCTCTGCCGTGTAGACGTTGCCGTGGGCCATCCGGCGGCGCAGCGCCTGCGGGGCCATGTCGACCAGTTCGATCTGGTCGGCGCGGCGGACGACCTCGTCGGGGACGGTCTCCCGCTGCGGGATGCCGGTGATCTTGCGGACGACGTCGTTGAGCGACTCCAGGTGCTGGATGTTGACGGTGGTGATGACGTCGATGCCGGCGTCGAGCAGTTCGTCGATGTCCTGCCAGCGCTTGGCGTTGCGGCCGCCGGGGATGTTGGTGTGGGCGAGTTCGTCGACCAGGGCGACCTCGGGCCGGCGGGCGAGCACCGCGTCGAGGTCCATCTCGGTGAACTCGGTGCCGCGGTAGGTGCGGGTGAGCCGGCCGACGGTGTCGAGGCCCCGCAGCATCTCCTCGGTGTGCCGCCGGCCGTGGCACTCGATGAACCCGACCACCACGTCGGCCCCGCGCTCGCTGCGCCGACGGGCCTCGTCGAGCATCCGGTACGTCTTGCCGACACCCGGGGCCGCTCCCAGGTACACCCGGAGCCGTCCGCGTCGGAAGGGGGTGCCGGCGGTGAGGTCGCGGGGCATGGGCGCTGCTCTTTCGGTGAGGCACGGTCGCACGGGCGGGGTTTCTTCTCGGCACCGGGATGCCGGGGCCGACGGGTGAGGGCTAGGGCGTGTCCGACAAGCCCTGGCCGGGGCGCCGGGCCGGGTCGGGCTGCATCCGCAGCCGCAGGCGGCAGACCGCGGCGTCGGTGTGCCGCCGCAGGGCGCGGTCGATGACGGCGCCGCGCTGGTTCTGCAGGGCACGCTGCCAGAGGTGGGCGGGTTCGACCTCGGGGATGAGCACGGTGATCCGGTCGTAGGCGTTGGCGGCGCCGAGGCCGTTGACGAAGCCGGCCAGCGGCCGGCCGAGCCGGCGGTGCGCGTCGGCGACCTCGACCAGCGGCACGCCCGGCTGCCACAGCTCCCAGTCGCGGCGCAGTGCCTCGGCGCTGCGGCGGTCCTCGGCGTCGGGTTCGGTGGGGACGACGGTGACGGCGAGCACCTCGTCGCCGAGCGAGACGGCGGCGCAGAGCGCGTCCCGGGTGAGCCGGGTGATGGCGTGCACCGGGACGACGACCAGCGAGCGCTGCCGGGTGACCGCGCCGGGGATGCGGCCCAGTTGGAGGCGTTCGCCGATCCGCGCGTAGGTGCGGTGGATCAGTTCGAGGAGCAGGACGAGCAGCGGCAGTGCCAGGCAGACGCCCCAGGCGCCCTCGGTGAACTTGGTGGCGGTGACGACGAGGGCGGCGATGCCGGTGAGCAGTGCGCCGAAGCCGTTCAGCAGGGCCCGGCCCTGCCAGCGGGGGCCGCGCTCACGGCGCCAGTGTCTGACCATGCCGACCTGGCAGATGGTGAAGCCGACGAAGACGCCGATCGCGAAGAGCGGGACGAGGCTGTTGACGTCACCCCCGGAGGCGACCAGCAACGCGGCGGAGACGACGGCCAGGAAGAGCACCCCGTGCCGGTGCACCCGGTGGTCGGCGCGCAGGGCGAAGACGTGCGGGAGGTGGTTGTCCCGGGCGAGCAGGTGCATCAGCACCGGCAGGCCGCCGAAGGAGGTGTTGGCCGCCAGCGCCAGCAGGACGACGCTGGCGCCCTGCACGAGGTAGAAGCCGAAGCCGTGGCCGAGGGAGGCGTCGGCGAGCTGGGCGAGCACGGTGACGCCCTCGACGGGCCGGAGGTGGAAGCGGCCGATCAGGACGGCCAGGCCGATCAGCATCACGCCGAGCAGGCCGCCGAGGGCGACCTCGGTGCGCTGGGCGCGTCTGACGCCGGGTGTCCGGAACGAGGGCACGGCGTTGGCGACGGCCTCGACGCCGGTCAGTGCCGAGCAGCCGGAGGCGAAGGCCTTGAGCAGCAGCAGGACGCCGACGGTGGTGGCGTTGCCCGCCAGCGCGGACGCATGGCCCGCGGCGGCCGCGGTGCTCGCGGGGGCGTCCCGGAACAGGCCGACCACGATGATCGCCAGGATCGAGGCGACGAACACGGCGGTCGGCGCCATGAACCAGCGCGCGGACTCGGCGATGCCGCGCAGGTTCACGGCGGTCACCACCGCCAGCACGCCCAGGCAGAGCCAGACCCGGTCGCCGTACAGGCCGGGCAGGGCGGAGGTCAGCGCGGCGACGCCGGCGGTGACCGATACCGCGACGTTGAGGATGTAGTCGACGACCAGGGAGGCCGCGGCCACCAGCGCGGCGCGCCGGCCGAGGTGCGCCTTGGCCACGGCGTAGGAGCCGCCCCCGTCCGGGAAGGCCGCTATCACCTGCCGGTAGGAGGCCACCAGCACGGCGAGGAGCACCGCGATGGCCGCCGTCACCGGCAGCGTGAAACCGAGCCCGTAGGAGCCCGCCGCGGCGAGGACCAGCACGATCGACTCCGGCCCGTACGCCACGGAGGCCATCGCGTCGAGCGAGAGCGCCGCGAGTCCGCCGAGGGCGGTCAGCCGGTCCGGTTCGTGCCCCGGTCGGGGCGCCGGTCCGGGGGGCCGGGCCGCGGCGGTGCGCGGCAGGTCGGCCGCCAATGGGCCGGTGCGGGGTTCGGACATCGGGTGCCTCCGGGGTCGGTTCAGCTCCGATCCTGGGTGGTCCCGGGCAGGCACCGGCCGTTCCGTGCGCCCCCTTGACGCGGTCGCGGCCGACTTTGACGGATCCTTGACGCGGCGGGGCGCCCGCACCCCCTTGCGGCCGGCCCGCCGGCACGGCGCAGGCCCCGCCGGCGGGGACCGGCGGGACCTGGGGTCGGTCGGGTCCGCCGGTCAGGCGGTGCCGCGGCCGGCGCTGGGGACGGGCTCGTCGAGCGGTCCGGCGGGGAGGTCGGCCCCGGCGGCCGGGGCGGGCCGCCGGGCGGGGATGGTGAGCGCGACGGCCGCCGCCAGCAGGGCGACGCCGCACCCGATCAGCAGTCCGGTGCGGAAGCCGGCCTCGGACGGCAGCGCGCGGCCGCCGAGGTCCACGGTCATCCGGGCGAGCACGACGCCCACCACCGCCGCCGACACGGAGGTGCCGATGGAGCGCATCAGGGTGTTGAAGCTGTTGGCCGACGCGGTCGCCGACTGCGGCACGGCACCCATGATCAGGGCCGGCATGGCGCCGTAGGCGAGCGCGACGCCGGTGCTGCAGATGCAGGTGACGACGAGCAGGCCCCAGGCGGAGCCGAGCAGGGCCATCGAGGAGCCGTACCCGACCGCGATGACCAGGCTGCCGAGGGCGAGGGTGACCTTGGGGCTGCGGGCGGCGGAGAGCTTCGCGCCGAGCGGCGAGACCAGCATCATCATCAGGCCCGACGGCGCCATCCAGAGCCCGGTGGCCTGCATCGACCGGCCGAGGCCGTAGCCGGTGGCCACGGGCAGCTGCAGCAGCTGGGGGACGATCAGCGCCTGGGCGTACATGGCGAAGCCGACCACGACCGAGGCCGCGTTGGTGAGCAGGACCTCGCGGCGGCCGGCGAGGTGCAGGTCGACCAGGGGCGCCGCGGTGCGCAGCTCCCAGCGCCCCCAGGCGAGGAGCAGGACGGGCGCGGCGATCAGCAGGCCCAGGGTGGTGGGGCTGCCCCAGCCCCAGTCGGCGCCCTTCGAGACGCCGAGCAGCAGGCAGACCAGGCCTGCGCCGAGGCCGAGCGCGCCGACCAGGTCGAAGCTGCCCTTCGCGGTGGCGGGGGTCGCGGGGATCACCACCAGGATCAGTACGGCCACGATCGCGCCGAGCACCGCCGAGCCCCAGAACAGCACGCGCCAGTCGGCGTGTTCGGCGACCGCGGCGGCGATCGGCAGGCCGAGCGCGCCGCCGATGCCGAGCGAGGAGCTGATCAGCGCGATCGCGGAGCCGAGCTTCTCCGGGGGCAGGACGTCGCGAAGGGAGCTGATGCCGAGCGGCACCATGCCCATGCCGATGCCCTGGAGTCCGCGGCCGACGATCATCGGGACGAGCGAGCCGGCCAGGGCGCAGACCACCGAGCCGGCGATGAGCGGCACCATGCAGACCAGCAGCAGGCGGCGCTTGCCGTAGAGGTCGCCGAGCCGGCCGATCGCGGGGGTGGTGACGGCCGCGGCGAGCAGCGTGGCGGTGACCGCCCAGGAGGCGTTCGAGGCCGAGGTGTGCAGCAGGACCGGCAGCTGGCCGATCAGCGGCACCACCAGGGTCTGCATGATCGCGGCGACGATGCCCGCCGTGGCCAGGACGGCGACGACGGCTCCGGGTCGGGCGGTCGGCCTTGCGCCGTCCATGTGGCTCTCCCTTGTCTCGCTTGTCCCGGCGGGCGGGCGGTCTGCCCGGCCCCGCCAGGTGTGCACGATACATAGCGCATGGTTGATGCACAATGCATGCATGATGCACATCCCGAGGACTGTGCATACTGGCGAGCAGCCGCGAAGATCGGAGAGGGCGCCGTGGAGAAGCCGACGGACGTGATCGAGTACGAGACCATGCTGCTCGGACGGCACGTCCACATGACCGCCCGGAGCGCCGCCGGCAACCTGGACCGCAGCGCCTACATCCTGCTCAGCCGCCTCCGCATGGAGGGCCCGATGTCCATCGGGCAGCTGAGCGAGGCCTTCGGCCTGGACGCGTCGACCCTCAACCGGCAGACCGCCGCGATGCTGCGCGCGGGCCTGGTCGAGCGCATCCCCGACGCGGACGGCGGGATCGCCCGCAAGTTCCGGGTCACCGAGGAGGGCACCCGCCGCCTGGAGGAGGCGCGCACCGAGATGGTCCACGGCCTCGACCGGGTCATGGCCGACTGGTCCCCGGAGGACGTCGCCGTCTTCGCCGCCTGCCTCAAGCGATTCAACACCGACATCGAACGCGTCAGCGGCCGCCCCTGGCCCCGCCCCTGACCGGGCGACGGCCCGGCTCCGGGCGGGCCGCCCTGCGGGTCAGCGCGCCCTTCCCCGTGGCTTCAGGGGCAGTTGGGGCACCTCGGGAGCAGGCAGCCGAGCCCCGTCGTAGCCGTGCACCTCGCCGAAGCGGGTACCGGTCATCCATTCCTCGCGCGCCTGCCTGATGTCCCCGTCGGTCCGGGCGACGAAGTTCCACCACATCACGATCCGCTCCTCGAAGGGCTCGCCGCCGAGCAGCAGCAGCGAGGCGTCGGAGCGGGCCCGCAGCGGGAGTTCGGCGCGGCCGCAGCCGAGGTAGAGGATCGATCCGGGCTCCACCGGGACGCCGTCGACCAGCACCGAACCGGACATCGACAGCACCGCGTACTCGAAGTCGCGCTGCAGCGGCAGGCGGTGCTCGGCGCCGTCGCGCAGGGTCAGGTCGGCGCCGACGAGCGCCGAGTAGGTGGTGCCGGGCGAGGTGGCGCCGTCCAGGGTGCCGAGGATCAGCCGGGCGTCCAGGCCGGCGGCGGTGACCCGGGGCAGGTCGGGGTGGTGCTCGAAGTGCGGCTCGGTGTTCCGGTGGGCGTCCGGCAGGGCCACCCAGAGCTGGGCGCCGTGCAGCAGCCGGGCGTGGGTGCGCGGCGACTCCTCGGAGTGCGA
>NZ_JBHWBW010000364.1:0-8087 GCF_042735675.1 Kitasatospora sp. NPDC059571 | reverse complement strand
GCACGACCGGGGCCCCACCGCGTTCCGGGCGTCAGACCCGGGCGCCCGCCCGCTCCTCCACACAGGCCAGCTCGACCGCCGTCAACTCGGCGATCAGCAGCCGGTAGAGCCGCTCGACCAGGTCGGCCGGCAGGCCGTGGCCCGCGGCCAGTGCCCGCACCTTGGCGACCACCTGCTCGACCCGGTCGGGGGCCTTCACCGAGGCCTCGTCCGTCTTGTACCGCGACACCTCGCGCACCACCGAGACCCGCTCGGCCAGCACGGCCACCAACTGCTCGTCCAGCGCGTCGATCCGCAGGCGCAGTTCGGCGATTCGGGGGTCGAGGGCGGTCATGCTCGCGGCTCCAGGGAGTTGACGGAGGGTCAGACCGGGAGCCCCCGGCGGGACACCCGCTCGTTGCGGTCGTACGACGGCAACGGATCGTCCGGGTATTCTCCCCCATTCCGCCGCAGCAGCAGGCACATGTCCAGCATCCGGTGCACCATCCGCTCCAGTGCGTCCAGCCCCTCGCGGTCGTCCAGCGCGGGCTCCGGCGCCGTGTTGCGCAGCAGCGCCGGGAAGCCGCTGCCGACCAGGATCATCCGGTTCAGCAGCAGGTTGTCCACCAGCTGGTTGTGGACGGAGCCCTCGCTGTAGCGGCGCCCGGTCACCAGCACCCCGCCGACCTTGTTGGCCAGCGGGCGGTCGAAGCGGAGGTAGCCCACGCCGGCCCGCTCGATGAAGATCTGCATCAGATGGGCCAGCCCGAAGCCGTGCACCGGGGTGGCGTAGATCAGCCCGTCCGCCGCCCGCATCCGCGCCACGATGCCGGGCATGTCGTCGCGCAGCTCGCAGGCGGCGGCCCGACTGTTGCAGTCCCCGCACGGGCTGCACGGGCTGATCCGGTGGTCGCGCAGGTGCAGCACCTCGAACTCGGCGCCGCGGGCGCGGACCAGCTCACCGGCGTGCCCGAGGGCGAGGTCGGTGTTCCCGCCCTCCCGCTCGGAGCCGCAGATCGCGAGGATGCGCACTGCTCTGTCGTCCATGTGCACGGGCTCCCGGTCGGTCGGATCGGTCAGTCGGAGACGGTGGCGGGCGCGGGAGCCGGGGCCGGTGCGGCCGGCGGTGCGGCCGGGGCCGGCAGCCGGGTGGCGACCAGGGCGGTCAGCAGCGACAGTCCCACCAGCGCGCCGCCGAACAGCCCGAGCCGGTCCAGCCCGTGCTCCGCGGTGTCCGCGGCCCGCAGCACCTGCTGGCCGAGGAAGCCGCCGAGCGCGATCCCGGCGAAGGTGGCCGCCGAGTTGAGCGAGATCAGCAGCGGCCCGGCCTGCGGGGCGATCCCGAACAGCCGGTGCTGCTGCGGCGGCTGGGTGGCCATCCCGGCGAAGCCCCACACCGCCATGGCGAGGGCGGCGGTGGCCAGGTGGCCCCGGGTCAGCGGCAGCGTGGCGACCGCCGCACCCAGCAGCACCAAGGAGGCGAGCAGGACGGGCGAGGGGCTCCAGCGGTCCACCGCACGGCCGGCCAGGGTCGTGCCCGCCACGGCGGTGACGCCGAAGGCGAGCAGCAGCAGGGCCAGGGTGTCGCCCTTGCCGCCGGTGGCGGGGGCCAGCACCGCGCCGATGTACGTCAGCGCGAGGTAGCCGCCGGTCATGAAGAGCAGGGTGGTCGCCACGGTGGCCGCCACGCGCGGGTCGCGGGCCGGGGCGAGCCGGGCCGCCAGGCCGGGCGCCGCGGGCAGCTGCAACGAGGGCAGGCCGAGGGCCACCGCCCCGGCACAGAGCGCGCCGAGCCCCGCGAGCAGCCAGAAGGTGGCCCGCCAGGCGATGTCCGCGGCCAGCCAGGTGCCGAAGGGCACACCCGCGACGGTGGCCGCGGACAGGCCGCCGAGCACCACCGCCATCGCCCGGGCGCGGCGCTCGGGGGCGGAGAGCGCCGCCGCGCCGGCCGAGGCCGCCGGGATGTACAGCGCGGCGCTCGCCGCGGTGACCACCCGGGCCGCCAGCAGCAGGCCGAGGTTCGGGGCCAGTGCCGACAGCACGTTGCCGACCGCGAAGCCGAGCAGCGAGACCACCAGCACGGTGCGCCGGTCGACCCGGCCGGTGAGGGCGCCCAGCACGGGGGCCATCACGGCGTAGGTGAGGGCGAAGGCGGTGCTGATCCAGCCCGCCTCGTCGATGCCCACCTTCAGCGAGCGGGCCACCTCGGGCAGCACGCCGGCCACCACGAAGGTGTCGGTGCCGATGGCGAACGCGCCGACGGCCAGGACGGGCAGGAACGGCAGGCCCCGGGGGGCGGTGGCGGTCATCGGTCGGCTCCGGTCGTCGTCGGGGCGGGGGAGAGGGCGCCGGCGACCACGCGGCCGCCGAGCAGGGTGGCCTCGATGCCGCCCGGGCGGGACAGCACGGTGATCGAGGCGGCCGGGTCCTCGGCGGTCACCACCAGGTCGGCCAGCCGGCCGGGCTCCACCGTGCCGGCCTCCTTGCCGCGGCCGGCCAGCGCCGCACCGTTCGCGGTGGCCCAGCGCAGCACCTCGCGGGCCGGGATGCCGGCCATCGTCACGTAGGTGTCGAGCTCCTCGGCGTAGCTGCCGTGCGGCGTCCAGGCGAAGCCGAAGTCGTCGCCGGCCACCACGGGGATGCCCATCTCGACCATCAGCGGCAGGATCCGCAGGGTGTTCTCCACCTCGGCGGTGAACTCCAGCGACTCCAGGTAGTCCGTGGTCTTGCCGTGCTGCTCGCCGGTGGTGAGCAGCCGGTGCGGCTGGTGCAGGCTCGGGACCACGAAGATGCCGCGCTCGGCGATCGCCTCCAGCGCGGCGTCGTCCGCGTAGCTGGCGTGGTCGATCACGTCGACACCGGCGGCGATCGCGTTGCGGATGCCCTGCAGCCCGCGCGAGTGCGCCCGGATCCGCGCGCCGTGCTCGTGCGCGGTGCGTGCGGCGACGACCAGTTCCTCGGCGGTGAACAGGAGTTCGTGCGAGCGGCCGTTGGGGAAGGTGTCGTCGCCGGACGAGAAGACCTTGACGATCTCGGCGCCCTCGGCGATCTCCCCGGCGACGTACTCGGCCATCTCCTCCGGGGTGTCGGCCAGGCGCATCAGGTCGGTCGGGATGCGCTTCTTCACCTCGCCATTGCGCCGCTCGGGCGGGCCGGAGACCATCAGGTCCCGGCTGCACGGGGTGATCCGCGGGCCGAGGAGCCGCCCGGAGTCGACCGCGCGGCGCAGCGCCATGTCGATGCCGGAGACCGAGCCGGCGCCGACGAACGCGGTGTAGCCGCAGCCCAGCAGGGCGGTGGTGTTGGCCGCGGCACGCAGCGTCAGCTCCGGGACGGAGTACTTGAAGAGCATCTCCCGGGCGTCGTGCACGTCCAGGTAGGCGATGTGGGTGTGGCCGAGCGTCATGCCGGGCATGACGGTGCGTCCGGTCAGGTCGACGGTCTCGATGCCGGGGTTGCCGACCGGGGCCTCGCCGGCCGGCAGGACGGCCTCGATCCGGTCGCCGTCGAGCAGGACGCTGCGGGCGGGCAGGGTGGCCCGGCCGAGGCCCTCCTGCACGCCGACGTTGTGCAGCAGCAGTTTGGGTGCCATGGCGGTGTTCACTCCAGGGGTGCGGTGGGGACGGGGGGCCGGGTTCGGCAGCCGAAGACCGTCCAGACGATCTCCGCGCCGGGCCGGGCGGCGACCCAGCGGAGCCGGTGCGCGCGGACGCCGGGCCCGTTGGTGACGGCGAGGTCGCTGCCCCCGGCGGCGAGGATCTCGGCGGCCTGCTGGGTCGACTCCGCGTCCACCCAGGTGATCGGGCGCTCGCGCAGGTCGTCCGGGACCACCTCGTGGTAGATCCGGCGGACCTCCCACATCGCGGAGACCCGCAGTTCGGGTTTGTCGCCGAACCCGTCGGGGCGCGAGGCGATGCCGTAGTCCGGGGTGGCCCGCGGGAAGAAGCCCAGCAGCTCCAGCTCGCGGTGCCAGTGGAAGCTGGTCAGCCCCGAGTAGGCGCTGGGCACCAGGACGGCGTCGACCTCGCCCGCCAGGACGGCCTCCAGCACCTCGTCGAAGGCCGGGTAGAGCCGGACGGTGATCGGGTAGCGCTCGGCCAGGAAGGCGGCGGCGAGGTGGCTGGAGGTGCCGTCCGGGCCGAGGGTGCCGAGCACCGTCCCGGGTCTGGCCTCCCAGCGTTCGGTGAGGTCGCTCCAGCGGGTGGAGTACTCGTCCACCAGCCGGCCGACCAGGTCCGGCCCGGTCGGCCGGGCCTCAGTCGGTGAAGCCACGGTTCGCCGCCATCTTCTGGGCCACCCGGGTCTCGTGGTCGGGCTCGGTGCGGCGGTCGACGATCCGGGCGGCCTTCCAGCTGACGAAGGCGCCGGTGCTGACGATCGGGTCGAGGCCGTCGCTGAGCTCGACCGCGACCGGCACGCCCAGCGCCCCGGTCGCCCGGGCGGCGAGCGCCCCGGCGTCCACCGACTCGCCGCGCAGCAGCTCCAGCCGGACGGTGACCCTGTCCCCGCCGTCCGCGTCCGACTCGATGACCACCTGGTAGCCGGCCGAGCCGGTCACCCCGGTGAGCACCGCCAGTTCGATCTGGCCGGCGGTGAACCGCCGCTCGCCCAGGCTGATCCGGTCGAGCGTGCGGCCGACGATGCGGACGAGGTCGCCCGGCATCTCGCAGTCGCAGTCGGACTCCTCCACCACCACGGTGTCGCCGGTCCGGTAGCGCACCAGCGGCTTGACGCCGTCGACCAGCATGGTGACGGTCAGCTCGCCGGTGCCGCGCGGCCCGTACGAGGTGCCGCTGTCCGGGTCGACCACCTCGAAGAGGTAGTTGGTCTGCGAGAGGTGCATCCGCTTGTTGCGGCAGGCGGTGGCGATGACGAACGCCTCCTGCGAGCCGTACAGGATGTTGTAGACGTCGGCGCCCCACACCGACTCCAGGTTGGCGGCCAGCGCCGGGGTGCACATCTCGCCGGTGACGAACAGCAGCTTGACGCCGAAGTCGCGGCGCAGGTCGTAGCCGTAGTGCTCGGCGGCCTTGGCGAGGGTGAGCGCGACGCCCGGGGTGCAGCAGACGACCTCCAGGTCGAGGTCCTTCATCAGCTGCAGCGCCTTGGGGAAGCCGATCACCGGGGAGTACGGCCAGATCTTGGCGTTCATCGAGCCGGTGTTGCGGGCGACGTCGCCCAGGGTGTCGCCGAAGGAGTGCACCTCGGTCGGGCCCATCAGGCCGATCCGCGGCCGGCGGTCGCCGAAGTGGTGCCGGAAGATCGAGGCCCAGCTCTCGGTGACGTGGGCGTTGCTGGCGAGCACCTCGCGGCCGTCGCGCGGGCACGGGGTGGCCCGGCCGGTGGTGCCGGTGGTCTCGTAGAAGAACACCGCCTCGTGCAGCGGGCGGCTCAGCACGTCGAGCATCTCGCGCCGCAGGTCGTCCTTGGTGGTGAAGGGCAGGGCGGTCAGGTCGTCGGGGCGGACGGCGGCCAGGTCGTGGCCGGCCAGGTGCTTGCCGTAGAACGGCGACCCGGACGCCACCTGGTCGAGCACCCGGGCGAGCTGGGTCGTGCGCCATTCGGTGAGCGCCGCGTCGTCCAGTTCGCGGGCGTAGAAGGCGCGGTGGAGCGGAAGGTAGTCGGCCGCGAACTCTGCCGCGGGGCCCTCGGTGGGCAGCCACATGTGCGGTCTGTCCTCTCTTGCTGCTCGGTCGGTGGAGGTGTGGCGGGGACGGGCGCGCCGCGGGCGGGCAGCGGTGCGCACCGGTCCCCGGTCAGGTACGGGGCCGGGCCGGTGGCGGCCTCAGGCCGCGGTGCGGTCGGCGGCGCGGTCGAGGAAGGCCGCGAACAGCCGCTCACCGCCCTGGGTGGTGATGCTCTCGGGGTGGAACTGCACTCCCTCGACGGGGAGTTCGGTGTGCCGCAGGCCCATCACCGTGCCGTCGTCCAGCGCCCGTGCAGTGAGCCGGAGTTCGGCCGGGAGCGGCTCGTCGACGACCAGTGAGTGGTAGCGGGTGACGGTCAGCGGTCCGGGAGCGGCCGTGGCGAAGACGCCGGCGCCGTCGTGGTCGACCGGGCTGGTCTTGCCGTGCTTGGGCCTCGGCGCGACCGAGACGCGGCCGCCGTAGGCCAGTCCGATCGCCTGGTGGCCGAGGCAGACTCCGAGCAGCGGGATCCGCTCGGCGGCGAAGGCGTGTACGAGCTCGACGTGGCCGCTGTCGGCCGGGTGCCCCGGACCGGGGCCGAGCACCACCGCGTCCGGCGCCTGGGCGACCAGCTGCGCGGGCGTGCGGGTGCGCGAGCGCACCACGGTGGTCCGGGCGCCGAGCGAGCGCAGGTACTGGTCGATGATGTGGCTGAAACTGTCGTACGCGTCCACCAGCAGGACCTTCATGCCGTCAGCTCCTCGCCGGTCAGCGCCCAGTAGGCGGCGCTCATCTTGGTGAGGGTCTCCCGCCACTCCTCGTACGGGTCGGAGTCGGCGACCACGCCGGCCGAGGCCTGGATCGAGTAGACGCCGCGGTGGTGCACCGCGGTGCGGATGCAGAGCGCGAACACCGCGAATCCGCGGACGTCGACCAGGCCGACCGCGCCCGCGTAGAGGCCGCGCGGCTCCCGCTCGATCTCCTCGATCAGCTCCATGGCGCGGATCTTGGGGGCGCCGGTCATCGTCCCGGCCGGGAAGGTCGCGCGGACCACGTCCCACAGGTCCAGGCCGGCCTCCAGCCGTCCGGAGACGGTGGAGACCAGGTGGTGGACGTAGCCGAACGGCTCGGGGCGCATCATCGAGTCCACGCTCAGCGTGCCCGGCCGGCAGACCCGGCCGACGTCGTTGCGGCACAGGTCGACCAGCATGACGTGCTCGGCGCGCTGCTTGGCGCTGCCGCTCAGCTCGGCCGACGGGTCCCGGCCGTCGGCCCCGGCGGCCACCGTGCCGGCGATCGGCCGCATGGTCAGCACGCCGTCCACCACCCGCACGTACAGCTCGGGGCTGGCGCCGACCACCGTCCGGCCGGCCCACGGCAGCAGGTACATGTAGGGCGCCGGGCTGCGGTGCCGCAGGCGCCGGTAGGCGTCGAGCGGGCTGAGCGCCGTCCGCACGTCGATCCGGTGGCCGATCTGGATCTGGTAGACGTCGCCGACGCCGATGTGGCGCAGGCAGCGGCGGGTGCGCTCGGTGAACTCCGGCTCGTCGGTGCTGTCGCGGACGGACTCCGGTGCCGGTGCGGGCGGCGGCTCGTGGACCGCCGGCGGCCCCGGCGGCGGCAGCGGGGCGGGCTCGGGCAGCAGCGGCCCGGTGGCGGTCAGCAGCCGCGCCGTGCCGGTCGCCAGGTCGTACCAGGCGGTCCGCTGGAAGAGCGTGAGCGTCTGCCAGGGCGTGTCCTCGGCCCGCTCGGGCTCCGGCAGGTCCTCGATGCCCCAGGCGGCCCGGTAGCCGAGCGTGGTGAGGAAGCCGAACGCGAAGGTGGAGGAGGGCAGTTCGGTCTCCACCCGGAAGACGGCCTGGGCGGCGCGGATCGCCTCGAAGACCCGCCCGGCGTCGCCGCCGGTGCGGCGCCCGGCCCCGAGTGCCCGGTCCAGCGCGGCGCCCAGCGCGGCACCGGCCGGGCCGTCCGCGTCGAGCTCCACCCGGTCCCGGTGGAAGCGGAGTTCGGCGATCCGGCCCCAGCCGACGACCGCGCAGCGCAGGTCGTCGGCCGGGCCGGCCAGGCTCTCGAAGAGGTAGCAGTCCTCGGTGGCGGCACGGACGTCCTGGTAGAGCGTCAGCGGATCGCGGTGGAGCAGCGGCTCCGCGGCGACGCCGACGGTCAGTCTCTCCGTGGCCGACGAGGCGGTGAGCGTGGTCATCAAACCCCCGTAATGGCCCGTAACCGAGGGCGGCGGCCCCGGCCGTCCCGCTCCTTCGGTCTCGGGTTCCACTCCACCACCTCGACCGGGCGCGGACCCAAACCACTTCGCACCTGTGTTCACGGACCAGTTCCGGCCATCGGACGGGCCCGGCGCCCGTCCGGCGCACGCGCCGCGGGGGGGGGGGGGCCGGCCGCCCCCCCCCCCCCCGCCCCCCGCCCCCCCCCCGGCCGGCGCCCCGGCCGCCGGGCCCCCCCCCGCCCCCCCCCCCCCCGCGC
>NZ_JBHWBW010000363.1:0-8160 GCF_042735675.1 Kitasatospora sp. NPDC059571 | reverse complement strand
ACCCGGTGCACCAGGCCGAGCTCGAACGCCGGGTGCCCCGGACCGCCGACGGCGCGACGGTGCCGTACGGGGACCCGGCCGCCGGGACGTGGGCCGAGGCGCTCAACGGCGGCGGCCACCGCGAGGCCGGCCGCGCCAACAACTGCGTGGACGTGGCGCTGTCGGCCGTCGACACGCTGGCCGGCCTGCCGGTCTGCGCCGCCCCGCGGCTGCCGGACGGCCCGGCGGGCGAGCGCGGCGGGCGGGACCGCGCCGAGCGCGAGCTCGGCACGCGCTTCCGGGACCTGGGCGACGGGGCGGGTGCGCTCGCCCGGCTCGCCGAGGTGCTGCTGCGCTCCGGCCCCGGCGCCCAGGCCGTGCTGCTGACCCTCGACGCCTTCGGCCGCTCGCACAGCTGGAACGCCGTCAACCACGGCGACCGGCTCGCCTACCTCGACCCGCAGACCGGCCGGGTCGCCGGCGAGCCGCTGTACCCCGCGGACCACGGCCTGTGGGCGATCGCGGTGGACGAGCGCTGCCGGCCGCTCGACCTGGGCGAGGCCCCGGCGGCGCTGCCCGCCGCGGCCCCGTCCACGGCCGTACCGGAGCCGGCCCCGACACCGGAGCCCGCACCGGCGGCCGCGAGCGTGCCGGAGCCCGTCCCGGCCGCCGTCGCCGACCCCCGCCCCGCCGAGCCCGCGCCCCCGCGGTCCCGGCTCACCGTCCACCGCACCGCCGCCGGGAGCACCCGCCGATGACCACCCGCGAGCAGGCCCTGGAGGCCGCCCACCGCTGGATCCACGGCGCGCTGCCGGCCGATGCCGCCGCCCGCCGGGTGCACAGCCACGAGTTCGAGCACGGCTGGGTGGTCTGGCCGGAGCCGTCCCCCGTCCAGGTCGACCCGCTGACCGGGGAGCGGCGCGCCCCGGAGGAGATCGGCGCCGCCTGCGGCGTCGTCGACCGGCTGACCGGCGACCTCACCGTCTGGCCGTCCGTCCCCGTCCCGGACGTCGTCCGGCTCTACCTGGACCACCTCGGCGCCAGCGGCTACGACCCCTCGCTCCCGCCCGCCACCGGACCCGGCACCCGCGCCGTGATCCGCCACCGCGACGCCCTGGGCGCCGAGCACAGCCTCACGGTCGCGTCCGCGCACGGACTCCCGCACCCGGCGCTGCGCGCCTGGGAGCAGCTGCGCGGGCAGGGCGTGCCGCTGCAGGACGTGCTCGGGGTGCACACCGACCTGCGGCTCGCCGCGTTGCCCGGCGGGTACGCCGCGCACGCGGTCGCGGCGGCGCTGCCAGGCGTGCCGGTGACCCACGGCCTCCGGTACGGGCCGCGCTTCGACGGCCGTGCCGAGGCCGTCCGGGCGCTGCCCCCGGCCGACGGGGTGCGGCCGAACCGGGTGCCCTTCCCCCGCACGGTGCCGCCCGCGCCGCCGGAGGCCGGCCCGGCGGTGGCGGCGCGGCTGGCCGCCGTGTTCGGCGCGGACGGCGTGCGCCGCTTCGACCCGGCGGCGGTGGCCGCGGCCGACCTCCCGGACGCGGTGGCCCGCCCGCTGCTGGACGCCGGGCTGCCGATCGCCGTGGACGGCCTGTTCACCGTCCACCACCCGCAGTCCGACGGCGTCCTGGACGGCACCCGCACCGGCGCTCCGCTGCCCGACGCCGCCGGGCACCTCGCCGCGCTCGGCCGCGGCGGGTCCGCCACCGCCGGGGCCCGGCAGGGGCTGCTCGGCCAGGTCGTGCTCGGCGGCGACGGGCACGCGCTGGTCACCGTCGACACCGCGCAGGGCCGGGTCCGGGCGATCGACCCGGACACCGCCACCGCCCGCTACTGCAACGCCGACGTGACCGCCTTCGCCCGCTCGCTGGCCCTCGCCGCCGAACGGCTCCCCGCCCTGCGCGGGCTGCACCCGTACGCGGCCGGCGCCGCCGTCGCCGAGTTCCAGTGGGCGCTGGCCGCCCTGGACGGCACCGTCTTCACCGATCCCGAGAACTGGTGGGCGGTGCTCGTCGAACAGCTCTGGCACGGCCTGCTCTGAGCCGCCGGGGGGGGGGGGGGCCCCCCCCCCCCCCCCCCCCCCCCCCCCCCCCGCCCGCGCCCGCGCACGCCGCGCCCCCCCCGCGGGGGGCGGGCGTGCTCGGCGCCGCCGGGGGGGGGGCCGCAACTCCCCGCCGCCCCGCGCCGACCGGCCCGGGCCCGCTCAGTCCGCCAGGAACGCCTCCAGGGCGGTCGCGAACGCCACCGGCAGCTCGTACATCGGGTAGTGGCCGCAGTTGGCCAGCGTCTCCAGTTCCGCACCCGGGTAGTGGGCCAGCCAGGTGGCCTCCATCACCGGCGCGGTCAGCGCCGCGTCGTGCTCGCCGACGAACACCTTCACCGGCAGCCGTCGGCCGGCCACGTCGGCCGCGAAGTCCCGGGTCGTCCACTCGGTGAAGTAGGCGGCGAACGCGTCCGCGCGGGAGTCCGTCAGCGACTGGGTGGTCATCCGGTCGAGCCAGGCGGCGCCCGCCCGGCCGCCGGTGACCAGGTCGAGGATTGCCCTGCGGTTCGCCGGCTGCCCCGCCGCCCCGTGGAACAGCTCGTACGCCTCGCCCTCCAGCGGGAAGGCCGAGGCCGGCACCGGCGCGACCCCGACCAGCTTGCGGACCCGCTCCGGGGCGTCCGCCAGCACCCGCTGCGCGGCCTTGCCGCCCATCGAGTGGCCGACCAGCGAGAAGTCCTCCCAGCCCAGCCGGTCGGCCAGCGCCAGGGTGTCCGAGGAGATCTCCGCCAGCGTGTAGTCGCCCGCGACGTCGGCCCGCTCGCCGTAGCCGCGGTAGTCGAGGAAGACGTAGCTGAAGGCGTCGCCGTCCAGGTAGTCCAGGAAGGACCCCCAGCCGGAGCTGGTCCCGAACCAGTCGTGCAGCACGATCACCCGCTGCCCGCCGGTGCCGACCGATCGATGACGGATCGTCATGTGTGCTTCCTCTCGGTGGTGGTGGAGGACTGCCCGGTGCCCAGGGTGGACCGCCGCGGCGCCGTCGGCAATCCGTCCGGCGGGATCCGGGCTGGTCCGCGGGCCGGATCGCGTAGCGTGGACCGCTATGCGACTCGGTGTCCTCGACGTAGGTTCCAACACCGTCCACTTCCTCGTGGTGGACGCGCACCCCGGTGCGGCCCCCCTCCCCGCGTACTCGCACAAGGCCGAGCTGCGGCTCGCCGAGCTGCTCGACGACGCCGGGGCGATCACCGACGTCGGGGTCGAGCGCCTGGTGGGGATGGTCTCCTCCTCGCTCGCGGTCGCCGAGGACAAGGGCGTGGTCGACATACTGCCGTTCGCCACCTCAGCGGTCCGCGAGGCCGCCAACGGCGAGGCGGTGCTCGCCCGGATCACCGCCGAGACCGGCATCGAACTGCGCGTCCTGTCCGGCCAGGACGAGGCCCGGCTGACCTTCCTGGCGGTCCGGCGCTGGTTCGGCTGGTCCTCCGGCCGGCTGCTCAACCTCGACATCGGCGGCGGCTCGCTGGAGATCGCCTGCGGCCTCGACGAGCAGCCCGACGTCGCCATCTCGCTGCCGCTCGGCGCCGGCCGGCTCACCGCCCGGCTGCCCGGCGACGTCGCCGACCCCGAGGACGTCCGCGAGCTGCGCCGCCACATCCGCGCGGAGATCGCCCGGACGGCCGGCGAGTTCGCGAGACAGGGCGCGCCGGACCACGCCGTCGCGACCTCCAAGACCTTCAAGCAGCTCGCCCGGATGACCGGCGCCGCCCCGGCCGACGCCGGCCCGCGGGTGCCCCGCCGGCTCACCCGCAGCGGCCTCGCCGCCTGGCTGCCCCGGCTCGCCGGCATGACGGTCGCCGAGCGGGCCCGGATCCCCGGCGTCTCCGAGGGCCGCGCCCGGCAGCTGCTGGCCGGCGCCCTGGTCGCCGACGCGGCCATGGACCTGTTCGGCCTGGACACCCTCGACATCTGCCCGTGGGCGCTGCGCGAGGGCATCATCCTGCGCCGCCTGGACGCCCTCGACAGCCCCTCCGAGCGGCGGGCCGCCCTCACCTCCTGACCCCGGCGGAGCACGCCGCCGGGGTGAGACGTGGCCCACCCTTCTCCCGGTCCGCCCCATTCGTCCGCGACGGCGCATACCCTGTGTCCCGTGGCGGATGCAGCGGAGGACGACGCGGCGCCGGCCGGCCGCGACGCCGACGAGGGCGCACGGCGGGCAGCCCGCCCGCGCCGGGCCAGGGCCGGGACCCAGCCGCAGCGCCGGGCCGGCGACCCCGGCGCCGACGCGCGGCAGAGCCTCGGCGAGCGCGCCGCCGCCGCGTCCCGGACGGCCAAGGGCGCCGCCTCCCGCACCGCGAAGGGCGCCGCCGCGCGCACCGCGAAGTCGGCCAAGTCCGTCCAGAGCGCGACCGCCGCCAAGTCCGCGAAGGTCGCCAAGGTGGCCCGCGCCGTCAAGGAGGCCCGCCGCAAGCAGCCGCAGAACGCACCGCTGCTGCGCACCACCGACCGGCTGGTCCTGCCCCCGCACCCCGGCCTGCACGTGCCGGACACCAAGGTGGCGCTCTCCACCGCCTCGGTCTACCCGTCGACCACCGCCACCGCCTTCGAGCTCGCCGCGAGGCTCGGCTACGACGGCGTCGAGGTGATGGTCTGGAACGACCCGGTCAGCCAGGACATCGAGGCGCTGCGCCGGCTCTCCGACGCCCACCGGATGCCGATCCTCGCCGTCCACGCGCCCTGCCTGCTGATCACCCAGCGGGTGTGGACCACCGACCCGTGGACCAAGCTCGTCCGGGCCCGGGCCGCCGCCGAGAAGCTGGGCGCGGACACCGTGGTCGTCCACCCGCCGTTCCGCTGGCAGCGCCAGTACGCGCGCGAGTTCGTCCAGGGCATCGCCCGGATGGCGGGCGAGACCGATGTCCGCTTCGCGGTCGAGAACATGTACCCGTGGCGGTACAAGGACCGCGAGATGCTGGCCTACGCGCCCGGCTGGGACGTCACCGACGAGGAGTACCGGCACTTCACCATCGACCTCTCGCACGCCGCCACCTCGCGGATCGACGCCCTGGAGATGGCCGACCGGATGGGCCACCGGCTGGCCCACATCCACCTCGCCGACGGCTCCGGCTCCGGCAAGGACGAGCACCTGATCCCCGGCCGCGGCAAGCAGCCCTGCGCCGCCCTGCTGGAGCGCCTGGCCCGCGACGGCTTCGACGGCCACGTGGTGCTGGAGGTCAACACCCGCCGCGCCGCCACCCCCGCCGAGCAGGAGGCCGACCTCGCCGAGGCGCTCGCCTTCACCCGCCTCCACCTGGCCACCCCCGCCCGCCGCCCCGCCCGGGGCTGAACCCGCCCCCGGGGCTACCCTGGCAGTGACGGATCGCGTACGGAGGGGACCATGACGGATCTTCAGCTGCAGGCCCATGCGATGTCGTTCGGCCCGGTCGCCGAGCAGTACGACGCCGCCCGCCCGTCCTACCCGGCCGAGCTCTTCGACGAGCTGGAACGGCTCGCCGGCCGCCCGCTGCGGGACGCCGACGTGCTCGACGTCGGCGCCGGCACCGGGATCGCCACCCGGCTGCTCGCGGCCCGCGGCGCCCGGGTGATCGCCGTCGAGCCCAGCGCCGGCATGGCCGCCCGGCTGCACGTGGTCTCCCCGCAGATCCCGGTGGTCAAGGGCGTCGGCGACGCGCTGCCCTGCCACGACCGCTCCGCCGACCTGATCACCTACGCCCAGGCCTTCCACTGGACGGACCCGGCCCGCTCCGTGCCGGAGGCGGTGCGGGTGCTGCGCCCCGGCGGCGCGCTCGCCCTGTGGTGGAACGTCAAGGACCGCGCCGCCGGATGGTTCGCGGAGCAGGAGCAGCGCCTCGCCGCGGCCCTGCCCTCGTACCACTACTACAGCGGGTCGCCGCTGGCGCACGCCGAGCTGTCCGGGCACGGGCTCGCGACGCAGACCGTCCGGCTGCACTGGGAGCGCCGGGTCACCGTGGACAGCCACCTCGACGACCTCACCTCGCGCTCGTACGTCGCGGTACTCCCCGCCGAGCAGCGGGCACCGGTGCTGGCGGCGGAGCGCGCGGCGCTGCTCGCCGCCTTCCCGGACGGCCTGCTCACCGAGCCGTACCTGCTCGAGCTCTTCGTGGCCCGCACCCCCGCCTGACCCGCCGGACACCCTGACCGCATCGCGGACAACGCGTCCGCGGCGCGGACGGGGAGGCGTAACCTCGGTAGGACAGCGGCCGTGCACCCTCCCACCAGCACAGCGGCCGCGCCGCAGGCCCCGAAGGAGTGGAGCGCATGCCCGAGCTGAGGTCCCGTACCGTCACCCACGGCCGCAACATGGCGGGCGCCCGCGCCCTTCTCCGGGCCGCCGGCGTAGCCCGGGAGGACTTCGGCAAGCCGATCATCGCGGTGGCCAACTCCTTCACCGAGTTCGTGCCGGGCCACACCCACCTCCAGCCGGTCGGCCGGATCGTCTCCGAGGCGATCAAGGAGGCCGGCGGCATCCCGCGCGAGTTCAACACCATCGCGGTCGACGACGGAATCGCGATGGGCCACGGCGGCATGCTGTACTCGCTGCCCTCCCGCGACCTGATCGCCGACTCGGTCGAGTACATGGTCAACGCGCACTGCGCGGACGCCCTGATCTGCATCTCCAACTGCGACAAGATCACCCCGGGCATGCTGATGGCCGCGCTGCGCCTCAACATCCCGACGGTCTTCGTCTCCGGCGGCCCGATGGAGGCCGGCAAGGCGACGCTGGTCGACGGCACCGTCCGCAAGCTGGACCTGGTCGACGCGATCTCGCAGGCGGTCAACGAGTCCGTCTCCGACGAGGACATCGCGATCATCGAGGAGAACGCCTGTCCGACCTGCGGTTCGTGCTCCGGCATGTTCACCGCCAACTCGATGAACTGCCTCACCGAGGCGATCGGCCTCTCGCTGCCGGGCAACGGCTCGGTGCTCGCCACCCACACCGCCCGCCGCGCCCTCTACGAGCGCGCCGGGCAGACGGTCGTCGAGATCACCAAGCGGCACTACCACCAGGACGACGAGTCCGTGCTGCCGCGCAACATCGCCACCCGGGCCGCGTTCGAGAACGCGATGGCCCTGGACATCGCGATGGGCGGCTCCACCAACACGATCCTGCACCTGCTCGCCGCCGCCCAGGAGGCCGAGCTGGACTTCGACATGCGGGACATCGACGCCATCTCCCGCAAGGTGCCCTGCCTCTCCAAGGTCGCGCCGAACGGCTCGTACTACATGGAGGACGTGCACCGGGCCGGCGGCATCCCCGCGATCCTCGGCGAGCTGTACCGCGGCGGCCTGCTCAACGAGGACGTGCACACCGTGCACGCCGACTCGATCACCGAGTGGCTGAAGACCTGGGACATCCGCGGCGGCTCGCCGTCCGCGGAGGCCGTCGAGCTGTGGCACGCCGCCCCCGGCTGCAAGCGCACCTCCGAGGCCTTCGCGCAGTCCGAGCGCTGGGAGTCCCTGGACACCGACGCCGCCAAGGGCTGCATCCGCAGCGTCGAGCACGCCTACTCCGTCGAGGGCGGCCTCGCGGTGCTGTACGGCAACCTCGCCGAGGACGGCTGCATCGTGAAGACCGCAGGCGTGGACGAGTCGATCTGGACGTTCAGCGGCCCGGCCGTGGTCGTCGAGTCCCAGGAGGACGCCGTCGAGGCGATCCTCGCCAAGCGGGTCAAGGAGGGCGACGTCGTCGTCATCCGCTACGAGGGCCCCAAGGGCGGCCCCGGCATGCAGGAGATGCTCTACCCGACCTCCTTCCTCAAGGGCCGCGGCCTCGGCAAGGCCTGTGCGCTGATCACCGACGGCCGGTTCTCCGGCGGCACCTCCGGCCTCTCCATCGGCCACGCCTCCCCGGAGGCCGCCTCCGGCGGCACCATCGCCCTGGTCGAGGACGGCGACCTCATCGCGATCGACATCCCCGGCCGGAAGATCAGCCTGGAGGTCTCCTTCGAGGAGCTCCACGAGCGCCGGCTGAAGCTGGAGGCCGAGGGCGGCTACCGCCCCAAGAACCGTCAGCGCCAGGTCAGCCAGGCCCTCAAGGCGTACGCCGCGATGGCCACCTCCGCCGACAAGGGCGCCGTCCGCGACGTCAGCAAGCTCGGCTGAGCCGCACCCGCCACGACCGGAGGAGCCGCCCCCGCCCGGGGGCGGCTCCGCCC
>NZ_JBHWBW010000362.1:5942-8179 GCF_042735675.1 Kitasatospora sp. NPDC059571 | reverse complement strand
GCGGCCCCGGGCTGCGGATCCGACTCACGCCCCGCGTCCACGGGGGCGGCCCGGCGGCCGCCCCCGTCGCGCCCCTTCCCGGGCGGCGCCGCGGGCCCGCACTAGAGTGATCACCATGCTGGTTGCCGCTGCCGTGTGCCCCTGTCCGCCGCTGATCGTCCCGGAGGTGGCGTCGGGCGCCGCCGCCGAGCTGGACGGGCTGCGGGCCGCCTGCGCCGAGGCCGTCGGCGGCCTGCTGGACTCCGGGGCCGAACTGGTCGTCCTGGTCGGTGCAGGCCCCAGGGCCGAGGTCTGGACGGAGGGCGGGGCCGGCTCCTTCCGCCGCTACGGGGTGGACCTCGCGGTGCGGCTGCCCGCGGCCGGCGTCCAGGGCCCCGAGCTCGCGCCTTCCCTCACCGTGGGGGCCTGGCTGCTGGCCGAGGCCGGCGCCGCGCTGCCGACCCACGCCTGCGCCGTCCGCCCCGACACCGCCCCCGAGCGGCTGGCCGGCCTCGGCCGGGGCCTGGCCGAGCTCGCCGACCGGGTCGGCCTGCTCGTGCTGGGCGGCGGCAGCGCCTGCCGCTCGGTCAAGGCGCCGGGCTACTTCGACGAGCGCGCCGCGGCGTACGACGCGGCCGCCGCCGCGGCCCTGGCGGCCGCCGACACGGCCGCGCTGGCCGCCCTCGACCCGCAGCTGTCCGCCGAGCTCGGGGCCGACGGGCGGGCGCCCTGGCAGGTGCTGGCCGGCGCCGCGGAGGGCGCCGGCCTGACCGGGCGGCTGCACTACGACGAGGCGCCGTACGGGGTCGGCTACCTGGTGGCCTCCTGGAGCTGAGCGCTCCCGCCGCTCAGGAGTGCCCGTCCGGGCCGGGCCTGGTCGCGAACTCGTCGACCGCGTGCTTGGCCTTGGCCGTGGTGTGCTCGATCTTCTCGCTGTACTTGTGCTTGGTGGCCTTGTCGACCGCGTGGCCGGTCTTGTCGACGACGTCGTCGATCTTCTCGTTGTGCTTGCCGGCCAGCTCGCTCGCCCTGTCCTTGAGCTCGTCGGCCTTGCCCTTGAGCGTGTCCTTCAGACCCATCGCGCGTCTCCTCGTCCGGTGGGGCTCCCCCCATCTCCTCCAACGCTCGGTTGTGCCCGGTTGTTCTCCCGGGCAAACCGGGACGAACCGGTCGTATCCACTGCCGTCCGGGCGCCCCGGCCGATTTGGGAGACTGGACGGGTGAGCAGCCCTACCCCCACCCCGCCCCGCGTCGTCTCGGTGGTCGGCGCGACCGCCGCCGGCAAGTCGGACCTCGCCGTCGCCCTCGCCCGCGCCCTCGGCGGCGAGGTGGTCAACACCGACTCGATGCAGCTCTACCGGGGCATGGACATCGGCACCGCCAAGCTCACCGTCGCCGAGCGCGGCGGCGTGCCGCACCACCTGCTCGACATCTGGGACGTCACCGAGGCCGCCAGCGTCGCGGAGTACCAGCGCCTGGCCCGTGCCGAGATGGACCGGCTGCTCGCGGCCGGCCGCACGCCGGTCCTGGTCGGCGGCTCCGGGCTGTACGTCCGGGCGGCGATCGACGAGATGGAGTTCCCGGGCACCGACCCGGACGTCCGGGCCCGGCTGGAGGCGGAGCTCGCCGAGGCGGGCCCCGGTGCGCTGCACGGCCGGCTGGCCGGCCTGGACCCGGCCGCGGCCGCGGCGATCCTGCCCAGCAACGGCCGCCGCATCGTCCGCGCGCTGGAGGTCATCGAGATCACCGGCCTGCCGTTCACCGCCAACCTGCCCGGGCACACCGCGGTGTACGACGCGGTGCAGATCGGCGTCCGGGTGCCGCGCCCCGAACTCGACGAGCGGATCGAGCTGCGGGTCGACCGTATGTGGGAGGCCGGACTCCTGGACGAGGTAAGGGAGTTGGAGAAGGCCGGGCTGCGCGGCGGGAAGACCGCCTCGCGGGCGCTCGGCTACCAGCAGGTGCTCGCCTTCTTCGCCGGCGACTGCACCGAGGACGAGGCCCGCGCCGAGACGGTCCGGGCCACCCGCAAGTTCGCCCGGCGCCAGGAGGCGTGGTTCCGCCGGGACGACCGCATCCACTGGCTGGACCGGCCGGCCGGCGCCGACCCGGTGGAGCTGCTGGACCGCGCCCTGGCGCTCGTCCGCGGCTGATCCCGGCCCCGCCGACCGGCCTCCGCGGCCCCCCGCGCCCCGCCGGCGGCGCGCGGCCCCCCCGGGCCGCGCGGGGGCCGCGGGGGGGGGGGGCCGGCCCCCGGC
>NZ_JBHWBW010000362.1:0-5932 GCF_042735675.1 Kitasatospora sp. NPDC059571 | reverse complement strand
CTCCGCCCGCCCCCGCAGCGCTCGCCCCCTCTCGCGCCCCCGCCCCCCCGCCCGCGCCGCGCCCCCCCCCCCCCGCTCCGCCCCCCCCCCGGCCCGCTGGCGATCGGGGGGCCGCGCGGGGGCGGCTCCCGGCCGCCGGACGACGGGATCCGGCCATGCGTCCGGTGCACCTGCGCTCGCAGCTGCAGGTGCAGCGCGAACCGGCGGTTACAGGCGGATCACGTCATGGCCACGGATCACCCGAGGACCCCTCGGACGCCCTGCGGGCGACCCGGGACATGCCATCATCGGTACCACCAGGGGTCAGTCGCGCGGGCCGGCCTCACCGTTCACGAGCCGTGAACTCGTGTCGATCCGTCAGGGGAGGCCGCGTGTCGACGGGTACCGGCCCCGAAACCGACGAGCTGCCGAGCAGGGCCGAGGACAGCGCCGAGCTGCTGCTGCCCGAGCTGGTCGTGCCCACCTCGTACGCGATCGGCCTGCCCGCCATCGACGACCTGGGCGCCCCCGGCGTCGTGCACGAGCGCGAGATCCGTCCGCGCCGCCGGCTGCGCTGGTGGCAGCTGCTCCCGATCGTGCTGATGGCCACCCTCGGCTCCCTGATGTTCGCCTTCCCGCTGGCCTTCTCCGGCGACGCCGCCTCCGCGATGATCGGCATGCTGGGCCTGCTGCTGACCGCCGCCTCCGGCGGCTGGGGCGCGATGGCCGCCCGCCGGGCCGGCTACAAGTGGCCCGGGGTGCCGCGCCGCGGCAGCGGCCAGCGGGCCGGCTGGCGGGCTATCGCGCTGTACACCCTGATCGCCGGCACCGCCGTGGCGCTCGCCCTCTGGCGGGTCGTCCACCTGCGCGGCTGATCGGTACCATCGCGGTGTGAGCGCACCCACCGCCCCCGGCCTGCCCTTCCTCAAGGGCCACGGCACCGAGAACGACTTCGTGATCCTCCCCGACCCGGACGGCCGGCTCGACCTCGGCCCGGCCGCGGTCGCGCGGCTGTGCGACCGGCGGGCCGGCATCGGCGGGGACGGCCTGCTGCGGGTGGTGCGCTCGGCCGCCGACCCGGCCGCGGCGCACCTCGCCGACCGGGCCGAGTGGTTCATGGACTACCGCAACTCCGACGGCTCGATCGCCGAGATGTGCGGCAACGGCGTCCGGGTCTTCGCGCACTACCTGGTGCACGCCGGGCTGGCGAAGCCGGGCCGGCTCGCGGTCGCCACCCGCGCCGGGGTGCGCGAGGTGCGGATCGCCGCGAGCGCCCCCGACGGCACCCCCGGCGAGATCACCGTCGACATGGGCCTTGCCGTGCTGCCCGGCCCGGACGGCATCGAGGTGGCGGTGGGGGAGCGGACGTGGCCCGCCCGCAACGTCAACATGGGCAACCCGCACGCGGTGGCCTTCGTGGCGAGCCTGGACGACGCCGGCGACCTGCGCGACGCCCCCCGCACCGCCCCCGAGGGCGTCTACCCGGAGGGCGTGAACGTCGAGTTCGTGGTCGACCGCGGTCCGCGGCACGTGGCCATGCGGGTCCACGAGCGCGGATCCGGCGAGACCCGCTCCTGCGGCACCGGCGCCTGCGCGGTGGCCGTCGCCGCCGCCCGCCGCGACGGCCTGGACCCGGCCGCCACCGGCGAGGCCGCGCGCTACACCGTGGACCTGCCGGGCGGCCGGCTGACCATCGAGGAGTTCCCGGACGGCCGGGTGGAGATGACCGGCCCCGCCGAGATCGTCGCCACCGGCACCCTGGACGCGGCCTTCGCCGCCACCCTCACCGCCTGAGCGGCGGCGCGTCCGGGCCGCCGCCGCGCCCGGACGCGTCCGGCCGCGCGGTTTTCCCGTTTCCGCAGGCCGTGAATCCGCCCGATCGGGTGATCCCCATGACGGACCGGGAGCAGTGCGTCGCGGAACGTGCTGTGCTCGGTAGCATGGACCACCGGGTCGGGAGGCGCTCCGGTGATCGCTGCCGGAGGTGCGGATGGCCATCGAAGCAGGTCCGATCGGTGCGGGGCAGCACGGCGGCGCCAGGCGCCCGCTCGGCCGGCTGAGCCGCAGCGCCCTCTCGCGCGCAGGCCGCGCCGCCCTGCTGGCCACCGACCGCGCCCCCGTCCCGGACGCCATCGAGCCCATCGTCCAGGCCCACCGCCGCCACCATCCGCAGGCCGACCTGGCGCTGCTCTCCCGCGCCTACCGCCTCGCGGAGGAGAGCCACCGCGGCCAGACCCGCAAGAGCGGCGAACCGTTCATCACCCACCCGCTCGCGGTCACCATGATCCTCGCCCAGCTCGGCGCGGGGACGACCACGCTCGTCGCCTCCCTGCTCCACGACACCGTCGAGGACACCGAGGTGACGCTCGATCAGGTCTCCGCGGACTTCGGCCCGGAGGTCGCCTACCTGGTCGACGGCGTCACCAAACTGGAGAAGGTCGACTTCGGCGCCGCCGCCGAGGCCGAGACCTTCCGCAAGATGCTGGTCGCCACCGGCGACGACGTCCGGGTCATGGTGATCAAGCTCGCCGACCGGCTGCACAACATGCGCACCATCCGGCACATGAAGCCCGCCAGCCGGGTCCGGATCGCCAAGGTCACCCGGGACGTCCTCATCCCGATCGCCGAGCGGCTCGGCATCCAGGTGCTGAAGGCCGAGTTGGAGGACATCGTCTTCGCCACCCTCCACCCGGAGGAGTACGCCCGGACCGGGGCCGTGCTGACCGCCCACGAGCAGCGGCCCGACGAACTGCTCGCCCCCTTCGCCGAGACGCTGCGCCGCCAGCTCGCCGAGGCCGGGATCGCCGCCGAGGTCACCGTCCGCCCCCGGCACTGCGTCTCGGTGCACCGGGTGCTGCTCAAGCGGGCCGCCGCCGCCGGCGCGGACGGGCTGCCGCAGGCCCTCCAGCCGGCCGACTTCGGCCGCGTGCTGGTGGTCGTCGACGAGAACGCCGACTGCTACGCCGTCCTCGGCGAGCTGCACACCTGCTGGACGCCGCTGCCGGGCGAGTTCAAGGACTTCGTCGCCGCGCCCAAGTTCAACCTCTACCAGTCGCTGCACACCGCCGTGCAGCTGCCCGGCGGCGCGGTGGCCGAGGTGCTGGTGCGCACCCGCGCGATGCACCGGGTCGCCGAGACCGGCGTGGTCGCGCTCGGCGACCCGCACCAGCCCGGCTCCGAGCCCGCGCCCGCCGCCCGCGACGAGCTCGACGGCACGGACCCGGCCCGGCCCGGCTGGCTGAGCCGGCTGCTCGCCTGGCAGCAGGAGACACCGGACCCGGACACCTTCTGGTCCACCCTCACCGCCACCCTCTCCGACGACGGCGAGATCACCGCGGTCACCGAGAACGGCGACCGGCTGCACCTGCCGGTCGGCGCCAGCTGCGTGGACGCCGCCTACCTGCTCGGCGAGCAGACCGGCCACCGCTGCGTCGGCGTCCGGGTCAACGGCCGGCTCTCCGCGCTGTCCACCGCGCTGCGCGACGGCGACGTGGTGGCCGTCCTCACCGCACCGGCCGGCGAGCCCTCCGGCCCGGCCGCCGAGTGGCTCGAACACGTCCGCACCCCGGCGGCCCGCCTCGCCATCGAGCGCTGGCTCGCCGAGCACCCGGCCCCCGTCCCGGTGGTGGAGACCGGGCCGTCCGACGACCGTCCCGCCCCGCAGGCGGCGCCCGCAGTGGTCCGCGGCCGGGCACCGGTGGCCGTCCACGGCCGGCCGGACACCCCCGTCCGGCTCGCCCGCTGCTGCACCCCCGTGCCGCCGGACGCGCTCACCGGCTACCCGATCCGCGGCGGCGCGGTCGCCGTCCACCGCACCGGCTGTCCGGTCGGCGACCGGCTGCGCGCGGACGGCCGCAGCCCCCTCTCGCTCGCCTGGATCCCGGGCGCCGAACCCCCGAACGGCTACCGGGTCGCCCTGCACGCCGAGGCGCTCACCCGCCCCCGGCTGCTCGCCGACCTGACCGCGGCCATCTCCGCCGAGGGCGTCGGGATCTTCTCCGCCGACGTCGAACCGCCCCGCGAGCTGCGGGTCAGACACAGCTACACCATCGAGCTGCCGGGCGCCGAGGCGCTGCCCGCGGTGATGCGCGCGATGCTCCGGGTGCCCGGCGTGTACGACGTCTACCGGCCCGGCCCGCCGGCGGAGGACCCGGCCGACCGGCCCGCTGCCGCCGCCGATGCCTCCCCGGGGGCGTCCGCCGGGCGAAATGAGGATGACCCGGCCGATCCGGGCGTGCGACCATCGTGGGGAATGCACGGCCGGTCCGCGGCGTTCACCGGAGGCAGTGGCGCCGGTGGACACGGCGGTCCGCAGGGGTAGCTCACCCCGCCCGACGGTAGGAGGGGCGGCAGCTGGGCAGACTCCTCGGTACACGCGATGTACCCCGGCCTTCCCGACACCGCAAAGGATGAGATGACCTCCACGTTCGACAGCCGCACCACGCGCGAGTCCGCCCGCCGGCTCGCCGACATCAGGGCCGAGGCCCTGATGGACGAGGACCTCGCGGCGATCGACGAGGACCTCGACCAGTACGACGGGGAACAGTACGACCGGTCCGAGCGTGCGGCGCTGCGCCGCGTGGCAGGCCTGTCCACCGAGCTCCAGGACGTCACCGAGGTCGAGTACCGACAGCTCCGCCTGGAGCGCGTGGTGCTCGTCGGCGTCTGGACGGACGGCACGGCCGAGGAGGCCGAGAACTCGCTGGCCGAGCTCGCCGCCCTCGCCGAGACCGCCGGATCCGAGGTGCTGGACGGCGTCATCCAGCGCCGCGACAAGCCCGACGCCGCGACGTACATCGGCTCCGGCAAGGCCCAGGAGCTGCGCGACATCGTCGCCTCCAGCGGGGCCGACACCGTCGTCTGCGACGGTGAGCTCACCCCCGGCCAGCTGATCCACCTCGAGGACGTCGTCAAGGTCAAGGTCGTCGACCGGACGGCCCTGATCCTCGACATCTTCGCCCAGCACGCCAAGTCCCGCGAGGGCAAGGCACAGGTCTCGCTCGCGCAGATGCAGTACATGCTGCCGCGCCTGCGCGGCTGGGGTCAGTCGCTCTCCCGGCAGATGGGTGGTGGCGGCTCCGGCTCGTCCGGCGGCGGCATGGCCACCCGCGGTCCCGGTGAGACGAAGATCGAGACCGACCGGCGGCGGATCCGCGAGAAGATGGCGAAGCTCCGCAGGGAGATCGCCGAGATGAAGAAGGGCCGCGACACCAAGCGCCAGGAGCGCAAGCGCCACCAGGTGCCGTCCGTGGCCATCGCCGGGTACACCAACGCCGGCAAGTCCTCGCTGCTCAACCGGCTCACCGGCGCCGGCGTCCTGGTGGAGAACGCGCTGTTCGCCACCCTGGACCCGACCGTCCGCCGGGCGCAGACCCCGAGCGGCCGGGTGTACACCCTCGCCGACACCGTCGGCTTCGTCCGGCACCTGCCGCACCACCTGGTCGAGGCGTTCCGCTCCACCATGGAGGAGGTCGCCGACGCCGACCTCATCCTGCACGTGGTCGACGGCTCGCACCCGGAGCCGGAGACCCAGCTGGCCGCCGTCCGCGAGGTCATCGTCTCGGTCGAGGCACAGAACGTGCCGGAGATCGTGGTGATCAACAAGGCGGACGCCGCCGACCCGGCCGTGCTGCAGCGCCTGCTGCGCCGCGAGCCGCACGCCCTCGTGGTGTCGGCCCGCAGCGGCCAGGGCATCGCCGAGCTGCTGCAGCTGATCGACGACGAGCTGCCGCGCCCCGCCGTCGACGTCCACGCCCTGGTCCCGTACACCCGCGGCGACCTGGTCTCCCGGGTGCACGCCGAGGGCGAGCTGCTCTCCACCGAGCACACCGCCGACGGCACCCTGCTGCACGCCAAGGTGGCCGCGGAGCTGGCCGCCGAGCTGGAGCGCTTCACCGTGGTCGCCCAGGGCTGACCTGCGGCGCACCCCGACGGCGCGGGCCCCGATCCACAC
>NZ_JBHWBW010000361.1:6762-8218 GCF_042735675.1 Kitasatospora sp. NPDC059571 | reverse complement strand
CCCCGGCGCGGCGCCGGGCCCCCCCCCCCCGCGCGGGGCGCGGCGCCGCCGCCGGGGGCCCCGCGCCCTCGTCCGTGCCACCGGTGGGACGGACGACGCGCCGGCAGGCCCGAAGGGGCGTCCGACGGTGGCCGGTGCCCCTTCGGACGGTGTGGTGCGGCTCAGCCGCGGCGGCCCCAGCCCGACATGCGGGTCTGGGCAGAATTCCTGGCAAAAGTGGTGATAACGGACGTGTTCACGGCATGACCCCCCGCTGGGTGTGGATGTGGTGGTGGATGGTTGCGACGAGGCCGCCGGTCGGCTCTGCCGGACCGGTCCGCTCCCCCGAGCGCTCGTCGTGACGACTCAGCATCCTCCCGGACGGGTGCGGCAGACTCCCACTGCTTTTTCGCCCGCCCCCGCCGGTGACCGGTCACCGGTCTCGGACACCCCTTCAGATTAGGGGTGGGCACTGACAATCCGGGCCCGGCAAGGGATCCCGGGATCCTGCCGCCGACCGGGGGCCCGCAGGGCTCCGGCGCGGGCGGCTACACTCGCCGCGATCCCGCCACGCACGAGGAGGGCGCCCATGCCGGCCCAGTCAGGACCCGGCCCGGTCGCGGTCGCCGTCGGCCGCCGCCCCGAGCCGGTGCACACCGTGGCCGTGTACGCCTTCGACGGCATGGCACCGTTCGAACTCGGCGTGGTGGTGGAGGTGTTCGGCCTCGCCCGGCCCGAGCTCGGGGATCTGCTGACCGCGCCCTGGTACGAGGTCAAGGTCTGCGCCGACCGGCCCGGCACCCCGCTGGAGGCGGTCGGCGGCTTCGCCCTCACGGCCCGGCACGGACTGGACGAACTGGCCGCCGCCGACACCGTGATGGTGGTGGCCGTGCCGAACGCCTTCGGCGGGCAGGTCTCCCCCGGCCTGCTCGACGCACTGCGCACCGCCCACGCCCGGGGCGCCCGGATCGTCTCGATCTGCTCCGGCGCCTTCGCCCTCGCCGCGGCGGGCCTGCTGGACGGCCTGCCGGCCACCACCCACTGGCGGTACGCCGAACTGCTCCAGCAGCGCCACCCGTTGATCCGGGTCGACCCGGACGTGCTGTACGTCGACAACGGGTCGGTGCTGACCAGCGCGGGCAGCGCGGCCGGCATCGACCTCTGCCTGCACCTGGTGCGGCGCGACCACGGCCCGCGGGTCGCCAACGCGGTGGCCCGGCGCTTCGTGGTGCCGCCGCACCGGGACGGCGGCCAGGCGCAGTTCATCGAGGCCGCGGTCCGGCCGGTGGCCGAGGAGGACGACGGGGTGGCCCGCTCGATGCAGTGGGCGCTGGACCGCCTCGCCGAACCGCTGACCGTGCCGCTGCTGGCCCGTACCGCCCGGATGTCCCAGCGGTCCTACCTGCGCCACTTCACGGCCCGCACCGGCACCAGCCCGATGCGCTGGGTCACCCCCCCGCCCATCGCCGCCCGCCAT